>JAUYSF010000006.1 GCA_030696435.1 Desulfoprunum sp.
AGGAGAAGTCCGCTATCCACCAGGCAAATAAGCAGAGCAACAGTTACGACAAGAGTTCTTTCCGAACTTCGGTGGAAAATGATGTTGGTAATACTTTACAACCAATTGTTGCTGGCGTAGGTAAAGTAGTCGGCACTATTATACAAGCTGCTGTTATAATTGCTGTGTTTGCATTAATTGGATATGGCAGTTATTCATCGACTCGAGTTGCATATCCTGTGCAATCCAGCGATATTATAACCTATCCCACAGCCAACCTTTCAAGTCAAAATACAACCTCAACATACCATGTACCCGTCCAAGAATCATATAAAGGGTTTTCGGGGAAAGAATACAAGTATGATCTCTCTAACCCAGTTGATAAAATCCATTACGACACTGACATCAAAGCTCAAATGGACGATGACCTGGACACAGACCCAAAAAGAGAGATGGATGAGTATATGGGCCAAAGAGGCGGCGGGGCAATTAGGAAATAAATTACGCAAAAGGGTTTAGCCTGATAAGTGTCAGGCTGGTCGTGAGAAAGGGATAGATAAGTGGGTCCACCTTGTGAGAGCACCGCACGGAAGCCTACAGGGTGGACATGCTCAGACTAAGGACAAGCTTAAACAACAGCATTTCGGCAAAGGCAAACCAGGCCAAGGGCAGAGCCATATATTTGACCCTGCCCTTGGCCTGTCTACTTCAAAATCTTTGTTACCTACAGGCCCATTATGTCCTTGGCTCTGGCTTGACGTAGATCGTTTTGATGATGACATTCAAAGGCTGTCCGTCCATGTCGGTGAAGATGTTCTGGTTCTTGACCGGTGCGTTATACCCGTGCATGGAGTTGAGTTCTTTGACGGCGCTGATCCGGGACGTGGCCGCTTCCTTGTCCATGTCGGCAATGGTAGACAGTACCCTGAGAGAATCTTTCCGTTCCCATATCCACTTGTCTGTGAGCTTTTCTTTCAGCTCCTGAACCCTTGTCCTAATCTTGTCCTGAGAAAGAAGTCTGCTCGCCTTCTCGTTGATGGTCTTAGGAGACATTTTCCCCGCACCGAAAGCCCGACGATATGCTTCTGAGGCGTTACCAGTCTCAAGGTATGCTTTGCAAAACGCTTCTTGTTTGGGTGTCATCTTCCTCCCCTCCCTGCGGCTTGCCGCATAGGCTGTTTCCGCCTGAGTTCATCGTGCATCCGGCCAGCTATCTCTAAGGCCTGATCGATTGCAGTCTGAGGAGTACGAGTCTGCTGCAATGAGTAAATTGCTTTTACCTTGTCAGTTAGCGGGTTGTACCCGGCATCGATCATTTGCTGCGCTATCTCCTGCAGGGTGACTTGCGGTACCTCCGGGTCCTTCCGGACCGAATGGCCTTCCAGCAGGCCTTCACCAAGCCTTATCAGAGGGGCCGGTCCTACTTGAGTTTGATCGTTCATGTTCGTTTCCTCTCTTCTTTCCTGTAATTGTTTCGAAGGCCCTGCAAAGGGCCTTCTCCTAGTACCTAAGACCTGACGAATATTATCAGGTCCCTTGTTTATGCTCTGCCGATCACTCGCCCCATGGTCTGCCTGCCCTGTTACCTCTATGGCATTTCCGGGCTTTTTCAGACGTGCAATTCACCAACCTTGACCTTGGTGTCCAAGTAGGAGTCTGACAGCAGGCTACAGCCTTTCCCGCCATTTCGATAACTTCAAGATAGTCACATCCTGAACACAATACGGGCTCGGGCTGCTCATCGTCCTCACCGAGGAACTTCTCACCGCCAGGGAGGCATGACCTCTCGTATCCATCTATGATGCCAATCAATAGGCACTTGGAAGGGTCATAGGCGTTATCCCGGAAGATCACGGCCTCGTGCTCGCCATGATGCTTCAGCAGGGCGTAGTGGCCATCCTCCGGCTCTAGATTCGTGATGCTCAACTTGTCACCGATCCTGAACTCCTTGTCGGAATAACATGACCCCTTCAGAATGACATAAAAGCCAAGGGTCAAATCGCTATGTAAGTAATTCATAAAATATCTCCTTTTAAAAAATTCATATTTTCTCTTTCGGGACATCCGGGACAAGGGACACTCTTTATAAGAGTGTGTCCCGATTGTCCCATGTCAGGCATGTCGACGGGACAAATTCAATTTGTCCCGGACATGTCCCGATTGTCCCGCTGAAAAGTCGTATAGCAATCTTCACTTATTTCTCTTATATATCCATTGCTTATAAGCTCTCTCAACGAGCGCTGCATTGCTTTCTTTTCAGCTTCCGGTGTGCCTGTTGTTGATAATGATTCTTGGGACAAATGCAGCGACTCAAAAAGGTGCTTTTTTGAGCAGTTTGTCCCGGTTTTTGATACCACTATGTCGTACACTTTTTGCTGTGCATGTGTCAGCTTTTTGATGGGCCATGACCCATCAATCTCTTGCAGAACAAGAGATGTTACCGGATTCAACAAATCGCCTATACCGTTCTCGTCAAGATTGATTGAAACGGTCTCGAAATTGATGGGCAGAAACTCAGGAGCATCTTTTTGCTTGGTGTTTATCAAGGTGATTGTCCCGCCCTTTTTACTGACCTGAATTTCACAATCTAGGGCTGCCGGTAAGACATAAGAGCCTCTGGCCCGTTCCTTGTTGGAATGCCCGGTATGATGGATGATAAGCCGTGTAACATCGTTGCCGATCCGTCGATCAAGGGCCGCGATGAATTGCGTCATGTCCTTCGAGCCATTCTCATCTCCCGGACCAAAATTTCTATTCAGGGTGTCAATTAGAACGAGCTCAACCTTGCCGTGTATTTTTTCAACCTCAGCAATCGCACTTTCAACCTCAGCCGCACTCTCGTCGTCAAGGAATTGCGCCGCCATGCTCGACACGAATACCGGATAATCAGCAAGATCAATACCATGATGCTTCTGCCAAGCTGCCAGTCGGCGACCGTACCCGTGCAGACCCTCACCAATGACAATAACGACTGGCCCTTGTGTGACTGGTCGACCGTGAAAAGGTGTCCCTGTGGCGACACAGAGCGCTATATCGAGAGCTACGAAAGACTTGTAGGTACCTGAATCACCGAATAATTCAGCAAAGGAGTGGCGCTCGATTATGTCGCCGACCAACCACTCTATGGACTTAACGTTTTTTATAACTTCATGAGCAGGAACGAGCTTGAAACCTTTACCATCTTTCCCAGCCCACGCCGGCAAATCTGGAGCCCGGAAGACATAGTCCACTCCGCCATGAAGCTGACTATGCATGACAGGGTTCCCGGTCCCCACATTGCTGTAAAACTTAGCCTTACAGCTCCCTGCTTCTGGTTCTAGTGGATCTCGAAAAGTCATACCATTATAGGTTTCGGGTGATGCAAGGATGTCTTTGACCGCCAGCAGGAGCCCGTCATCACTCTGCAGGGTGTCATCAGGAGACAAGTGGCCCGTACATCGAGCTTTGACCACCTGCTCAGCCTGTCTCGGGTCAGTGCCGCCTGAGACGAGCTTGGCAACCTCACCTGTGATGTACTGAGCCCGTACCCGCTTGCTCTCCGGTTCGCCTGATCCGATTATGAGCTTTTTTGCAGTGGCGAACTGGCATTCTTCGTCAGGTGTCAGGATTTCCATAATAGCATCCCTCCATCGGTATAAACCGGCACGGGTAGACGCTGAGAACAGCCACCTTCACATACTGCACCTGATACAAAGTCGAGTCGTTCAGGGCTGAACACCAAGGAATCAAAGATCGTCCTCAGCAGGACCGAACCCGGCTTTGTAACAAACGGGTAGCCATGACCGCCGAGACACAACCTCTTGAACAGCGTATCCGCGAAAAGAGGCAGTTCCTGAGCATTTGCCATGGTGAAGTATAGGTGAAAACCTGCACCTGTACCTGTAAGCTCGCTCCCTGTAGCGTCAGAGATACAAGACGAAGTCGAAGGCGTGTAGACCGTTGCCACGTCCTTAAAGGCCGGACAGATGCTTTCTATGATCGCCCTGAACTCTTCAGGAGAAAGCGGGCTCTGCCCTGGCTTCGGGTCGTGGTCGAACATGCCGAGCCCAGGGCCTTCAGGATATCGAAAGAACTTCTTTGTTCTCGTGATGGTACCGGGCTGTCCGGTGAAGTTCTTTTCCGATACGACCACCGCAGAGGGTAGGCCACAAATGCCGTGAGCAATAGCTTGGTTCGGCTGCAGGGTGCGGAGGTATGGACCCAGCTCGCTGAACGGCATTGTGACCGTCTGGACAGTCCCGGCTGACATCTGACACTGTCCCGCATCTTTTTCAATGCCGATGCCTGACTCGTGGGGCCTGATGATCTTGGTCAGGATGCTGTGTGACTTCGTGAAGACTGAAAAGGTCACCATGGGTGCCATCCTGCAATAAAAGCAAGGGACATAACAGCATACAAGAGCGTTATGCAGGCAAACCACCCGATAAAGAAAACTGTGCCCCATAATTGAAGACGTTGACCTTGGGGCTGTTTTAGGATGGTATTGCAGGCAGTTGTTTTAGCGGTCTTTCCCAGGGTGCCAGTCTGTGCGGGGAAGACCTGTTCTTTGATTTTCATCAGGCAACCACCTCCTCAATGAGCCGCTCGGGGGTGGTGTCCGGCCAAAGCAACCGACCATTTGCCAACTTCAGCGGCTTCATACTCAAGAAGTGGCCTTTGACACACAGGTTCCTTCTGACAGTGTCAGATTTAACGCCGAAACGTGCGGCAAACTGGTTTGTGGGGATGTACTGCTTTTGGTGAGAATGGTTTTCGTTCATGTTCTACCTCATTAAGTCTTGGCCGCCTGAACCGCTGGAAGTCAGCGCTTATCAATTGGCCTTTAGACGAGGTAGAACAGGGAGGACATTCGGAAATAGGGGTTTCGGAATTCCGAATCTGGGGTATTTGAATGTGAATCTTAGAGGGGGAGGTGATTTTCTTTTCTTAAGCGAGTTAGTATTTTTGAAATATCATTGTTTGCGTAAGTCTTTCCTTTATCAGTTATTTCTTTATTATTTGTATCCGTTATCGTTTGGTCTTCAGTTGTGATCCTCCATTTTCCATGAGTCTTTTTCACTTCTTTTATGCGTTCTCCGATGTAGTTTTCAAAACTATCAGGGGCGGAATTCTTCCTTGCCTGCATTTTTTTTATAAATCCATCAATATTTCCTGCTTTCAAAATATCTGTATCTCTCTCCTTTACGGATTTATGAAAGAGATACTCAACCGCCTCTGTAAGATAAGACTTTGGCTTACCGCTTGGTTTTGCAATTCGAGGATGCTGGCCTTTACCGAGTACTTCGGTTGTCATTTTCGGCTCTTGCTCTGCCTGACTTTCTTTAACCGGGTATGTGGTATGGTTAAATAGTTCGGGATGTTCAGCCGCTACTCTGTCGACCTCCCCACTGAGAACAAAGAGGTCAGCATTTGAATAAGAATCGTCCCCGAGCAGAAGTATTATATCGCCTTCATCGTTGACGATTCCCTTTGTCGTGAATCTTTCGCTCTGATCCTTCCGTAGAGCTGCGGCAAGTATTTCGTCATAGCGGAGGTGTGCATATCCAACATAGAATGGCTGCTTCTGCCATGACAAGGAGTCTAGTTTTTTAGCTGTTACCGCCTCATCATAAGGGCTTGAATCAAATTTATTGCCAATACTGCCAATGACCTTACCTTTGAATAGACGCGTCACAGTCATACCAATTATACCCGCCATATTCAGTATCTCCGATACGGTATGGCCCCATCTTTCCGCCAACTCACCAAGCCTGTAAAACTCTCTCGGTAACTCTCCCATTCCTCGCCCCTTGCAAAGATCCCTGTAATAAAAAACACCGGGCAGTCCGTCAGGGTTCACGGCTTTTCGGGGATCAACCTATCCCGGTGCAAATCGTTTACTAAATCTTTTGCTCTAATCGTACTGATCCCTCGGCCAGTCTCCCGTCAGCTTGAGCAGGAAAACCCGAGCGTCCACCAGATTGGTTAAAAGTATGGCCGCCTCCTCCAGCATTGTCGACAGGGCCATAGAATCCGGCCCGTTCAAGCTCGTCTCTCTTTTTATTTCTTTCTGCTTCTGAGAGAGTTCTTGTTGAGCCACTGTGATTGCGGCCAACCCACAATGAAAATCGATTTGCGAATATTCCTTGTACTGTGTTTCCATGATTCCCTCCTGATTGATATGACGTTTTAAGCTCTTCTGAGCTTACGCCTGACGTGGGGATCACAGAAACATTTTGTAATCAGCCTTCAATACCTTGCTCAACCTCTTGGCCATCTCCTTTCCGATAACGCGCTTGCCGTTTTCCATCTCCGAAATATGGCGCTGTGGTATCCCGGTCAGTTCGGCCACTTGCCGCTGAGTCAGGTTCTCACGGTAGCGGTAAGCACGAATGGCAACTTGCTTGTCATTGCCAACGTATTCCGGGAACACCTCGGCAACGGTATAATTCCTCTCCCCTCCCGCCTCGACGGTTTCGGCAAACTCTTTGATCTTCGATGCGTTGTTCCGATGGACACGCAGGCGGATGGTTATCATTTCTTCATCAGTATGGCGCTTTTTCGTGGCTTCCGGCATATATCACCTCTATCAATCGTATTTGTCCTTTGCTTTCCCGCCAGACTGCCACATAGGTCGGCTTACCCTTCTTCAGGTGGCAGTGATGTTCAGTATCAGACAGCTTGGAGTAATTGGGCCAGTCACCCCGCACCGGCCCGGCTGTTTCAATCTCACGGACCAATTGATACAAGGCTTCTCTTACCTTTACGGGAAGCTTTTCTTTTTGCTTTTTCGCTCTACCTGTAAACTCAACTGTCCATTTCATAATATATACCAATTATTGGTATCAAGCAAGAGTACTTGTTTCACCGCCAAGACCGATAAGTGGTTGTAGCGCTCTGTCATCGTGCCGCCCTCCGATCTGCCAAGTGTATCACTTCCGCCGGGGTGCCTCCGGTTAATAGGTAATCCTCCCACCGGGCCAGGGCCGCCAGTTTCTCGGGCAGATAGGAATAGCGGTCATAGTGCTTGGCCTGTACACCGCTGATACCGTGGGAGAGTAGCTGTGCTCGGGTGTCCTGATTGATGCCGATCTTGGCAAGGTGCGTCTCACAAGTCCGGCGTATGTCGCGAAGGTCGAACCGTTCGCCCCCCATAGTCTTTGCTATTTCCTTCACCCGCTTGCCAGGGGTGCATGGGTCGATACGTCCACCCTGCTCTGAAAAGAAAAGGAGAGCTTTTCCTTCTGCCTTTGCTCGTTCTGCTTGTTGCTTTACCAGTGCCGCCGCCTTTCCAGCCAAGGGTAACATGTGCTTTCTCGGGGTGGTTCGCCTGCCTTTACCATCCAATAATAACAGGATACTCTCTTTCTGGTCCCAATCGGCAGGGGTTGCCCTTAAAATTTGCTCCATTCTTTGCCCTCCTGCCATCAGAGCCACCTTGAGGGCAATGTCTGCGGGCCGGTTATCCAGGCTCGCCAGATAAATAATCAACTCCTCCATGGTCAACACTCTTTCGCCAGGGGTAACGGGGATGGTTTTTATTCCGCGCACCGGGTTGTTTCCAAGCTGGAAGGGGATAAAATCGGCGGGGGTTGCTGAATCTGTTTCTGCTGTCATGGCCACTTCATAGGCCGCGTGTAAGTAGGCTCTCAGGATCCCGGCCGTGCGGTCCTTGCCCGCTTCTCTTACCCTTCGGATTATTTCCGTGACTTGCGCCCTGGTGATCTCCCGTGCTGACAAGCTGGCCAGCTCAAGGGGAACATGCACCTTGAAAACACACCTGGCATTTACAGAGGATCTCTCTTTGCCGCTCTTTTTCAAGTGATCGCAGTAGAGTGTCAGCAATGCCCCCAAGGTGAACCGGCGGGCTGCCTCGGCCTCTTGTACTGCCTGTTCCTCCTCGGCCTTCAGTGCATCCTTGTGGGCCTTCTTCTTGCGTTCCTGTTCGCCAGGGTCTATTCCTTGATTGACAAGGTTCTGTAGCCGGTTTGCTTCCTTCCTCGCTTCCTCAAGGTTCCAGGCATTGCAGGGGCCTATTGTCCGCCGAATTGTCCGCCGGTTCAGTTTGGTTTCAAAGATGAATGACTTTGCCCCGCCCTTTGTGATCCTAACCGCCAAGCGGGGGGCTTCGGTGTCAAAGATGAACGTCTGACTCTTGTCCTTGGGAATAGCTGCCCTACTGATTCGCTGAATGGTTAGTTTTTCACGCATTTAGACTCCTTCTTGATCATGTAGCCACTTTATGCGGGCAAAATCATGTAGCCAAAAATCATGTAGCCATATGTAGCCCCGGTGTAGCCTTCTACGTGCTGAATAAAACCCATGTAGCCTTGGTGTAGCCAAAATATAGCAATATAGATCAATGCTTGTCAATGATAAAAAACGATGGAAATACAATGAGAAATATTGCGATGCGGAATATATCAATGCGGATCAATATCAATAAATACTGAAAAAATCTGACTCTTAATCAGCAGGTCCCCGGTTCGACTCCGGGACGGCCCACCAGTAAAATCAAGCGCTTATCTCTCTTAGAGGTAAGCGCTTTTTTGCGTTTCAGGGGATTTTTTTCAAAATATATCCGCTATTGCTTAATTATCGATGACCCGTAGAGATCTTGCAATTGCCCACTTCGTGGTCACGACCTGAGGAGCAAACTTGACGGTCTTTCTGCTCGATCTCGTTGGCCTACCTCCGACACTGCTGGCCTCGCTCTGCTTTCAGCAAGCTGCGTTTCCGACCGTCTTTTTGATTCGTCAGCCAGTAGTCTTCACTACGGGCGAGCCTACAGGCTCTCCGTCAGGGGAGGTCTTTGGCTGCCTGTTTTAGGCGATGCACACTGGTAAGCCGGCAAGGGTGACCTCGGTCGTTCTCCAATCGCATGCTTTTTCCACACCACACTGAGAACGCGAAAACAAGCGAACCTCGCAGCCCCGCACCGGTTTTTTGTAAAGATTCGGCAATTTTTTCACAGTTTACCCTCCTCTGTCGCACCCCCCGGTTGACAGGTTCGACAAAAGATGTACTGTTTGCTCAATCACACAGAATGTGTGTAATTATCTGATGTTTCAGCCTATTACATTTACAACCAGAAAAGGAGAGCCCATGCAGATTTTGAAAGAGTTTAAAGAATTTGCGGTTAAAGGCAATGTCATCGATATGGCAGTGGGTATCATCATCGGAGCGGCCTTCGGCAAGATCGTCTCGTCCCTGGTCGCCGATGTCGTCACCCCGCCTATCGGCCTCCTGCTCGGCGGAGTTGACTTCTCCAACCTCGCCGTCACCCTCAAGGCTGCCGCCGACGGGGCCCCGGCGGTGATGCTCAGCTACGGCAAATTCATCCAGGCCATGGTGGATTTCACCATCGTTGCCGTGGCCATCTTTATGATGATCAAGGCCATTAATGCCCTGAAGAGGAAGGAGGAAGTGGCGCCGGAAGCCCCACCCGAACCAACAAAGGAAGAACTCCTGCTGACCGAGATCCGCGATCTGCTGAAAGAGAGGAAGTAGGTTTCATTGCCAGCAGAACCCAGAACCCGCGCCACAACTTACCGCTGAGCGAATTTCAAGCATATGACCGAGACAGCCCCTCCGCCCCTATGCGATCAACGACTCCCGCTCACCGGGGCGGTGAATTTCCGCGATCTTGGCGACTACCCGACAGCTGACGATCGCCGGATGAAGAAGGGACTGGTCTTCCTTTCGGACCACCTGTCCCGCCTGACCGCGGGGGATCAACAGATCCTGCAGCGACTCCGGTTCAAAGTGGTTTGCGATTTTCGAACCGTGCGCGAGCAGCGAGAGGCCCCGACCTCCTGCCGCTGGATGGCGCGATTCGCCTGCTGTCTCTGCCGGTTCAAGTAGATGACTTTCCTAATATCGTCGATCATGGCCTCTGTCGTGATGACCTCCGCCTCTGTCATGATGACCACCACCTCCTCCGCCCCTGCCATCAGGACCCCACCACC
>JAUYSF010000033.1 GCA_030696435.1 Desulfoprunum sp.
ATTTCTGCAGTTTCTCCGCCGACAAGAGAACATTTGGCCTGATGGCAACCCTCGGCTATACCCCTGACGATTTCTGTGGCAGTATGCAGATCGAGTTTGCCTACGGCAAAGTAGTCCAGGAAACACAAGGGGGTTGCGCCGCAGACAATGATATCGTTGACGCACATCGCTACCAGGTCAATACCGATAGTGTCGTGTTTGTTACACAGATGGGCTACCGCTAGTTTGGTGCCAACCCCGTCTGTTGAGGTGACAAGAACGGGTTTTTTATATTTGTTCACATCAATGGCGTAGAGAGCGGAAAAACCACCGATATCGCTCAAAACCCCACGTTGATGTGTTGAGGCGACGATTTCCTTGATGCCCTTGACAAAGGCATTGCCTTTGTCAATATCGACTCCTGCCTCGGTATATTTCGATTTCTGCGATTCAGTCATTTTGGTATGATAGCGATTGTAAGTAGAATTTTCCTGCGTGAAAAGGCAGCTTTAAAATTGATTAAGAGATGGTACATATTATTAATTGAGTACGGAAAAAGCAATGTAATAACATGCTTCTTTAATCTCTTAAGGGTGGTGATATTTCTCGGCCCTTGAATTCTCCCGCAAGCTCTGGTAGATAGCCCGGCATGAAACTTCTCATTCTTCTCATAGGCCTAGTGTTCATCCTTGAAGGCATGCCATATGCCGTTTCTCCCGAATCCATGCGGAAATGGCTCCTTAAACTGGCCGAACTCTCTCCACAGCAACTGCGGATCATGGGCTTTACCGCCATGGGGCTGGGTTTATTGATCTGCTGGATTGTGCAGAGGACTGACCTGTTCAATTGAAACCGAATTTTTTCAACGCCCTGAAATTAGGAGCCGTTAGGAAATACCCTGGCCATTTCAAACCATTTCCTTACGGCTCCTTATGCCGTTCCAGGCATTTCTCTGGCCATGTTATTTTTTGACAACGGCTTGGAGCCGGTGTTCGCTTGCTGAGAAAGAAGAGGGTACCGGCAACCCAGTCGGATCCTTCTTTTCTCAGTCGTGTGGCAATCGAACGCTGCACGGCCCAGCCAATTTTTTCTGCGATGGTTGCCACATATTCAGGAGAATGGGCAAATCTGCCTGTCGGTTGCAACTGAAAATCTGCCTCATCCGTCGTTTCGGTTGAGAAACAGAGCATGGCTGCCTCTGTGGCCCTGGAGTGAATGGCTGCGAGGGCGGGTTCCAGATCACCGATATAGATGAGGACATCTGCCAGCACGAAAAGGTCATAGCAGGCGGTCGTTGTCTGGAGAAAACGGGTGATTTCATTGACAACCAAACTGTCATAGATGCCCTTCTCTCTTGCCTTTTCAATCATATCCTCTGAGATATCGACACCTGTGAGATTCTCACAGATATCTGCAAATGCAACACCACCGAGACCTGTGCCGCACCCCAGGTCCAGGGCCTGGTGAAAGGGGATGCGAAGGCCCTCCAGCAGATCGAGGGTATGGCGCAGCTGTTCGGGGACAGAATAGCTTAGCCCTTGTACGAGATTGTCCTCAAAATCTCTGGCGTAACTGTTGAAAACAGTTCGGATGTATTCTTCCGGGGCGTTGCTTACCTTCTCGCCCTGCACTGATGCCAGCATGTGGCGAGCCGCCTGATGGCGTGGATTCAATTCAAGAAGCTGCTGATACTGTAGTTTGGCCTCATGCAGATTTCCCTGAAGATGGAGAAGGTAGGCAAGATTGTTTGTTGCTGATTGATGAGCCGGTTGGAGCTGCAGGACCTGCCGCAGAACGTCGATTGCTTTGCTGTGCTCATGGATGTCCTTGTAACAACAGGCCAGGTTGTAGAGGCAATCGGCATCATCCGGGATCATTTTTGCCAATCCGACATACACAAGGATCGCCTCATTGACTTTGTCACATTTTTTGAGACAAAGACCAAGATTATAGAGGAGATCGGGGTCTTCCTCTGAAAATTCCAGGGCTTGAAGGTAGTGCCCCAGGGATTCGTTGTACTTTTCCTGTTCATACAACAAGAGACCCATGTTGTAATGGAGAGAAGATGATTCAGGAAATGAGGCAAGAAGGCTGTTATAGTGATCTTCGGCTTCTTTATACCGGCCGCTCTGATGCATTTCGCATGCACTGAGATAGATTTTTTCTACTATTTCAGGAGAGAAGGAGTTTTTTACGTTCATAATCGGGAAGAGAGGTATCTGAAAATCGATAATAAATACAATCTTAAAGACAATTGAAATTGACCTGAGTTAAAAAATGGTAGTAGCATATCAATTTTGTGACAATATAATGGGAGTGTCACAAAATTCAAGCCGGTTTTGCTTGAAAACTTAGAAAAATATGGAATAACGTACAGAATATAAAGGAATAAATAGCCATTTGTTGATGAGGGAATGTTCACTCCTCGTCCGGTTTGAACTGGTGTAGTAATTGTAGCGTGTATATGAGTCAAGCGGCCAAAGCTGTTTGTTCCTCAGAATATAATCCAGAAGTATGATGTAGGAAAACTATTATGGTCAATTATTTTTTTCTAGAAAAAAATTTTGTGAAGTTGGAAAGTGGAAATGTTTCTGCGGATTCTAAAATATTCTGGATCGATCTCATTAATCCTACAGATGAGGAAAAGCTTCAGGTTGAAAAGAATTTTAATGTAGAATTGTTCACCAAACAGGAAAGTGAAGAAATTGAAAGTAGTTCGAAATACGTAGAAACCGAAGACGAAATAGGTATAAATCTGAATTTTCTGATTCAAGAGGAAGACAATTTTAGGAATGAGCCGGTATCGTTTATTATCAAAGATAAGATACTTATTACACAAAGAAATCTGGAGTTCAGGTCATTTACAGAAACCTACCGAAAGTTGAAAACGATAAAATTCAAACCGGTAGATGGCGATGATATTTTTTTAACTCTTCTTGAAACTCGGATTGACTTTGATGCTGATCTTATTGAAAGCATCACGGCCAAGATTACAGCAATTAGTAAAGAGATGAGCCGTGATACAGATCCTAACAGGGAAGCTTTGCTGAAAATCACCTCATTGCAGGAATCAACTATCGCTATCCGTGAAAATATCATTGAGAAGCAGCGCATTCTCTCTTCTCTGATGAAAAGCAAAATGTTTCCAAAAGAAGATTATGAGAATATGCGAATCATGATTAAAGACGTTGGTTCACTCCTCGATCATACTTCTTTTAATTTTGAACGCCTTGAATTTTTGCAAAACACTTTTCTTGGTTTGGTTGACATGGAACAAAATCGCGTAATTAAGATTTTTACAGTTGTAACTGTTATATTCATGCCACCTACACTCATTGCCAGTGCCTACGGCATGAATTTCAGATTCATGCCTGAATTGGATAAGATATGGGGATATCCTTTTGCCGTTTTACTGATGATTCTCTCTTCGACCCTGACGCTGCTGTATTTCAGGAGAAAAAAATGGCTATAATATCTTGATTATTCCTCCAGGCATATAGCGCGCTTTTTCGTTGCATTGCTCTGATAATGATGATCGTTTTCGGCAGGCCTTTTCTCGGACAGCGGTGAAACAATCAAGCATTCACAAAGCTTGCCAGCGGTTCTCATGTTCGATCGTTGCTCGATATGTTGTAGGTTTCTCAATCTAACTGATATCCGAGGTGCACACTTTTTTATCTATGAAAACGATTACTTCTTTTATCATCCTCTTTCTTATTCTCTTTGGGCTCTGGCTTATTTTTGACCCCATCCAGCGCCAACCTCTTAATCCGGATGCTGAGCCCAGGGTTGTTACAGCCAGGGGAGATCTGGCTGGAGATGAGAAGAACACCATTGAGGTTTTCAAGAATAACTCTTCGTCAGTTGTTTTTGTGACCAGCTCAACCCTTCAACGGGGATTATTTTCACTCAATGCCGTCGAGATTCCCCAGGGAACGGGTTCCGGGTTTGTCTGGGACCAGGAAGGGCGGATCGTGACCAATTACCATGTTATCAGTGATGCGAGCAGTGTACAGATAACAATGGCTGACAATTCTACCTGGAAGGCCGTTTTGGTTGGGGCTTCACCCGATAAAGATCTGGCGGTTCTGCAGATCAGTGCTCCAAAAAATCTGCTGCAGCCCATCACTGTGGGAGAGTCGGCGAATTTGCTGGTCGGCCAGAAAGTATTTGCTATCGGTAATCCTTTTGGCCTTGATCGCACGATTACCTCGGGGATCATTTCGGCTTTGGGCCGGCAGATCAAATCGGTCAGCGGACGCCTGATTCACGGCATGATCCAGACGGATGCGGCCATCAACCCCGGTAATTCAGGGGGACCTTTGCTTGACAGTGCCGGCAGATTGATAGGAGTCAATACGGCAATATTCAGTCCCTCCGGGGCGTATGCCGGTATCGGTTTTGCCGTACCTGTTGCAGAGGTGAATAGAGTTGTGCCTGAACTGATACACTACGGAAAAATAATCAGACCCGGTATCGGAGCCACTCTGGCGGATGAAAACCTTATGGCAAGTGTGGGTATTAAGGGGGTTCTCATCTTGACGGTGGAAAAGAACGGACCTGCTGATAAGGCCGCTTTGCGATCAACAACCCAATATAGGGGCGAGATTAATCTCGGTGATATAATAACCAAAGTGGCTGGTGTGCAGGTGAGTTCGTACGACGATATCCGTAACGAGCTCGAACGTTTTCGGGTTGGTGAGGAGATCGTCTTGACGATTACCAGAGACGGCTCATCCCTGGAGGTTCCGATCCGTTTGGGTGCGGTCGAGTGAGTTTACAGAGGAAGATTCTTCTTTAGCTTTTTCCGGGACTCCAGGGTCTGAGCCCTGGCCAGTTCTCTCATGTCCCCGGCCTTATCCGTTTCGTCGACTATTTCCCTGCCGACGATCTCTTCAATGACATCTTCCATTGAGATGATTCCGGTCATCGAGCCGTATTCGTCGACCACCACAAAAAGATGCTGGCGGCGATCAAAAAAATCTACGAGAATTCGGTTGAGGGGAGCGGTCTCGGCCACGAAATGCACCGGATGGATCATGAGTGCGAGAGTAAGGTCGGTCTTGCCTTCTGCGGCGGCCTGTAAGATATCTTTACGCAGGACAATACCTGTGACATTGTCCGGTTCACTGTCATAGACCGGCAGTCGACTGTGATTGCCGAGGCGAATAACCATCTTCATGGCCTCCTCCACCGTAAGATGTTCATTCAGGGAAAAGGTGACGGTTCTGGGGGTCATAACCTCCCGGACTATCTTTTTTTTGAGTCGGAGAATATTTCTGATGACCTTTTCCTCGTCCGCCTCTATGCCACCTGATTCAAGGGAACGGGCCGCAATTGTTTGCAATTCTTCAGCGCTGATATTGTTGCCATCATCCGTTCTGGCAGGTAACAACCGGGTAATCTGTCGGCAAAACCAGATAATAGGTTTGAGTAGAAAGACCATCCATTTGAGGGGATAGGCGGCGACAGGGGCCAGTTTATACGCAAATGTAACGCCAAGAGTCTTGGGGATTATCTCGGAGAAAATAAGGATGGTAAGGGTAAAGGCCGCGGAAAACCAGATAACGCTCTCATCTCCCATGAGCTTTGCCGCAGCTGCACCTGATATGGCAGCGCCTATGGTATTGGCTGCGGTGTTGAGAGTCAGGATAGCGGTTATCGGCTCGTTGATGTCAGCTCGCAGATCCTGGAGGATCTGGGCAGAGGCATGATTTGCCTTTTTCAGCATTTCAACCTGACTGGCGGAAAGAGTGTAGAGCACTGCTTTGCAGAGAGAACAGATGAAGGAAGTGACAAGGGCCAGGGAAACTGCGATTATAAGTGTGTGCAGCAAAAAAGATACTCCTTTTGTGTCTAGTGAAACTGAAATGATTTAGAGTAAAAACGTACTTCCTGGCTCTATGGTGTGAGCAGGAGGTCGTGATCTTGACTGAAAATTAATCTCTACCCGCTAAATTATACTGTACTTTCCTTAAGATTAACCAGAAAAAATAAAACGTACGAAAAACTTCGCAAAGGTGATTTATGGACACAACCAAGATTTCTGTAACCACTAAAGATATCGAGAAATATACTGGAGATCTGTTGGTTCTCTGCGTTGAGCAGCCGGAAAAAGGCTTGCCTCGTTGTG
>JAUYSF010000129.1 GCA_030696435.1 Desulfoprunum sp.
ATCCTTTCCCAGGATGACATCAGCGCGAGGCGAATTGTTAAAAAGCTTCACAAAAAGAGCATTATAAACGACGATAAACTGGTCTCTCAGACCAAAATTGTCTTGCAGATATTTTTCGAATGCCTTTGGAAAATCCAGAAAATACGAGGTTGAAAAGGTAAATTGGGGGAGAGTGGCAAGCTTTCTTTTTTCGGAGTCAGATATGTTCTTGGCAGGTCCTGAGAGCATAAGAGCGCAAGGCACCGTTATGGAGAACAGAAAGATTGCGGTCAGAAGGCCTGCATAGCATCGTTTTGGCATCGCCGGAGCCTAAAAACGGAAATATATGAAAGGATTGTAGGAACCTGTCGCCAGATTCATGGTTACAAGAAGCAGGATTGTAAAATACATGCCGATCGTCAGACCCTGCGCCAGGGGGGCAACTACCCTTCCTTGGGCATACCCACTACCAACAGGGAAACCGGTCTTGGCAATCTTTGCCAGAGCCTGCCTGACCGGTAGCGAAAACACCACTGCGAGAACAAATACCACGAAAAAATGACTGGTCAGATGCGTCAATACATCTGGTGAGAGTCTGTTTTGCAAAGAAAAATCGAACATTTTTTGCAAAAATACCAGGGCCTGGGAAACGGTTTCTGCTCTAAAGAACACCCAGGCAACCATGACGACGAGAAGGACATAGATATGCAGGAGAGGTTGCGGCAGGTTTTTCAGAAACCGGCCGAACCTGCCGCGTTCCAGTAAAAGGAACGTGCCATGAAAAAGGCCCCAGATAACAAAATTCCAACTTGCCCCATGCCAGAGGCCGCACAGAAAAAAGACAGTGATAAGATTGAAAGCGGTTCTGGCCGCACTGCCACGGTTCCCACCGAGGGGGATATAGAGATAATCGCGAAACCAGGTCGACAGGGAGATATGCCATCTCGTCCAGAATTCGCGCAGCGTTCTTGAGACATAGGGATAGTTGAAGTTTTCCAGAAAAGTAAACCCAAACATCTTGCCCAGCCCGATGGCCATGTCGGAATATCCTGAGAAATCGAAGTATATCTGCAGGGTATAGCTTGAGATCCCCAGCCATGCAACCGGGGAGGACAGGTTCTCGACAGGTTGACTGAAGATGATATCGGCCATTTTTCCCAGAGGGTTGGCAATGAGTACCTTCTTGCTCAGCCCCCAGATGAACCGCTCAATCCCTTCGGCAAACATTTCAATGTGTACATATCTTTTCAGTATCTGCTGCGCCACATCGTGATACCTGACGATAGGGCCGGCGATCAATTGCGGAAAGAGGGCGATATAAAGGCCGAGATGGACGATATTACCTTGAGGCAGAGTCGTTCTTCGATAGACATCGATAAGATAGGAAAGAGATTGAAAGGTGAAAAACGAAATACCGGCCGGAAGATGCATATTCACCATCCCAAACGGTAAAGGAATTGCATCGCCCCATAGTCTCTGTAGGTTTTCAAGAATGAACCCGGCGTATTTATAAAACAGCAGTGGCAACAGGTTCAAAACTATCCCGGAAACAAGCAGTAGTCGTCGATGATTTTCCCGGACAGCCGCCAAACTGAGACCAAAGAGAAAGTTCAGCGCAATGGAAAAGAGCATAAGAAAAACATATTGCCCTTCTCCCCAAGCGTAAAAAAACAGGCTGAACAGCAGCAACAGACCGTTCTGCAAGGATTTCGGAAAAGCGTAATAGAGGAGGATGACCAGTGGCAGGAAGATGAAAAGAAAGACAATTGAGCTGAAAACCATTTGCAAAAGACCAATAATGAATTGTATTGCTGAGCTTGTATTGAATGCGTGCGGAACTCTCCCTCCAATCGTTTGATACCGTGCAAAAGTTTTAATACCTTGAAAGTCCGCACTTTTCCATGTAAATCCAATTATCCTAGAAAATTAGCCATATTATGGGTCCCCCCCCTTCAAGAGGAACACATGCCGATCATGCCGCCCCGATTGTTTTTTGACAAGGATGACTACATAAATTAGGGATAGCGACCATTTAATCATAAGATATCGCTCAAAATAATGGGTCGCTGTCCCCATTTTTGTCTTTTAAGGAGGATACCGTCAATGTTGAATCGATCTCTTGCCTGCTGGGCACTCGTCTTCCCGCTGTTTTTTTCAGGTTGCGGGGCGACCGGCTACGTGGTGCCGCCACCGAGCTATGCCCGATATTTCAAAGAGCTGCCCTGTGTGGATCGGATTGGCCGTTGTTTCGATGCAAGCATCGGCGGCCGACCGGTGACGGTGATTGCCGATAAGGCACGGCACGAACAGATCACCCGTATGGCACAGGAGGCCAATGACGAGGTTCGCAATGATATTTATTGGGAGGTACAGGAATTGGTTGACGGTAACCAGATTCTGGAGGTCCGGGTCGTTTCGAATGCCCTTGGTTTGACGGAAGTCGGCGAGCCAAAGGAGGACCCGGAACTAATGATTTATCCCCTCGACAATCAATCTCTTGAGAGCGAGGAGGAACTCGTGGCGAGTACGAACGTGTCTGTGGAAGGACAGCCCATCGTGGCCCGGCAGGACACCTTGACTGAGCAGACCTTGCCGCCGGGCCGCTATATCGTGGCAATCCGCTATAGTGGCCGGCACAATTGGGAGAGAAAACAGGTGTTCGTTACCGTGAAGTAAGGTTGCCTGACCGGGGAAGGAGATCGAGATGCGGGGAATGACAGCTACAGGCCGATGGTCGCCAGATCGGGACCGAGATAGGTCCTCTCGTTTTCCCCGAGGATGCCTAAAGAGAGGCAGATGATGGTCCAGAAATGAACGGAAAATGGATCAAGTCCGCTTTTGGCTTTTAGTCAGATTACGTTCCAACCTGCACCATGATTTTGTCAGATAACAATCTCTGTTTTCTACAGATCTTCTGGGTCATGCTGATACAGAGCAAAAAGCGATTTCCCCTCACCCGTTTCACCTGAAATCTTCCAGAAATCCCGGTAAAAAAGTCTCCATCCCGGCATGGGGCAGCGGTTGCCAGAGCGGCGGTCGGATGCTGTAGAAAGAGCGGCTGGCTGAGGAAAATGGTCAACAGCCAGGGGGAGAACAAGAGCGCAGCCGCCAGCCACGACTGATGCCGCAGGCCTAACGGCACCACCCTCTCCTCGCCCCTTCTCTGGTTATCTTCTGCCCGGCGACTCCTGACGTGGTTTGCTCTATTTGTCATTCCAGTAGATTCGACTTTTCGATGTACCCTATCAGGCGGTGGCCAGAAAATCATTGGCCGTGATCGGAGTTTTGGTTTTCAGCGTGGTAGACTTAAATCTGTCGTTCGGCGTGCGGAATTTTATGGAGCATTCGGTCCAAATTGGAGGTATGTGGACTTTTGTAACGTTTTTATTTGTCAATACGATCATATATGCCATACGGATTGCCAATAACCCGCCCCCTATTAAACCATGATTCACCTAATTCATGTTGGCCAGATTCATTGTACGCTTTTGCAAGATAAAAACAGCTTATTGCCTTATCATTGGAATCGTTTTCTTGTTCAGCAATTGGCAGTAACACTTTTACACCTTTCTCAATGTTGATGAACTCGCAAAAAGCCATTTCAAGCATAAGCATCTGATATTTTAAATAATATTCCTATTTTCCTATGGCAAAAAAAGTGCGTCCGTGTTACAATATTCTCCATCAATTTAAATAGTTATCTTGGAGAAGCCATGT
>JAUYSF010000205.1 GCA_030696435.1 Desulfoprunum sp.
GCAGGCAAGGACTGGGTCGAAGAGAAGACAGGGAATTTTGTGCCGCTTGACGCCAGGTTCACCGATGAAACCGGGGCTGAGGTGGCCTTGCGAGATATCATCGACCGGCCGACCCTGCTTTTGCCGATTTACTTTTACTGTCCCAGTGCCTGCAGCCAGACTCTGGCCAATCTCGCCACTTCTCTCAAACAGCTGAAATCAGTGGCTGGTAAAGATTTTCGAGTTATTGCCTACAGTTTCAACGAGAAGGAGACAGCAGAAGATGCCGGAAGGGCCAAGAAGAATTACCTGAAACTTCTTGATCCCTCGTTTCCCGCCAGTGAATGGCGCTATCTGACCGGGAGCAGGGAGACGATTCTGGCGGTGACCACCGCCATCGGCTACCGTTTCCAGAGGATGGCGGATGAGACGTATATACATCCCTCGGCGTTAGTGGCGGTTGCAGGCGATGGCAAGATTATCAGATATGTCTACGGCTCTTTCATTCCCGGAGATATCGATATGGCCATTGCCGATGCTGCCAAGGGCACTCCGTCTCTCTCGGTCAAACGACTGCTGGGGATGTGTTTTGGCAGTGATCCGAACGCCAATAAATCCGTTTTTAATACGGTCAAAGTGGTAGTTTCTGCTGCTTTTCTTGGAGGGATAGCGGCCTTTGTGTTCTTTTTCCGCAAACGGAATCGGCGTTCAGGAGAGGGGCGTGGTCATAATGAGTAGCGATCTACAGGATGGTATCATGACGGAAACACAATCGTTTTTTGAAACGCCTTCGCCCCGGGGCCTGACCGGAGTCAAGGCCTGGCTGCTGACCCACGATCACAAGCGCCTGGGGCTCATGTACATGTGGGCCATCCTTTTCTGGTTCGTGGTGGCCATGATCCTCGGCCTGCTGATGCGGACCGAGCTGATGAGCCAGGGCCGGACCATAATGGGGCCGGAGGTTTACAACTCGATGTTCACCCTGCACGGGGTGATCATGATTTTTCTCTTTGCCATTCCGGCCATTCCGGCGATATTCGGTAATTTCTTTCTGCCGATCCAGCTAGGCACCGACGATGTGTTTTTCCCCAGACTCAATCTCTTTTCCTGGTATCTCTTCATGTTCGGCGGTCTGTTCGCCATATTTTCACTGTTTTTCGGCGGGGGCTTTCCCGATACCGGCTGGACCTTTTATGTGCCCTTCAGCGTCTCGACCAAGGGCAATGTCTCCTTGACCGTCACCGCCGCCTTTATTCTCGGCATGTCATCGATGCTGACCGGGCTGAATTTTGTCACAACCTTCCACCGGATGCGCCATAAAGATATGGCTCTGATGCAGATCCCGCTGTTTACCTGGTCGCTCTATGCCACGGCCTGGGTGCAGATCCTGGCGACCCCGGTCATATCGATTACCTTTGTACTGGTGATGATGGAGCGGTTTCTGGCAATCGGCCTCTTTGAGCCGGATAAGGGTGGCGATCCACTCCTCTACCAGCACCTGTTCTGGATGTATTCCCATCCCGCCGTCTACATCATGATCCTGCCCGGCATGGGAGTGATTTCCGAGATCATCCCGGTCTTCTCTCGCAAGTCAATCTTCGGCTACAAGGCCATTGTCATCTCATCCATGGCCATTGCCATTGCCGGGTCGCTTGTCTGGGCGCACCATATGTATACCAGCGGTATGAGCGATGTCTCGGTCTTTGTCTTCTCCCTGCTGACCTTTATTGTTGCCGTCCCCTCGGCGGTCAAGGTGTTCTCCTGGGTGTCAACCATGTACAAGGGGTCAATCCAGATGTCACCGCCACTCTTTCTGTCGCTCTGCTTCATCTATCTCTTTACAGTCGGCGGGCTGACCGGGCTGGTCCTCGGGGCAGCTGGTACCGATATCCATGTTCATGACACCCATTTTGTGGTGGCCCATTTCCATTTTGTGATGCTCGGCGGTACCGGCTTTGCTTTTTTTGCCGCCCTGCATTACTGGTGGCCGAAGATGTTTGGGGTAATGTACCGTTTCCGACCGGCATATATCGGGGCAGTCTCTGCGGCGCTGGGATTTGTCTTTCATTTTGTGCCGATGCTTATCCTTGGCCTGCAGGGCATGCCGCGCAGATATTACGACTATCTGCCCCGATACGAGACCGGGAATTTTCTGGCCGGATTCGGGGCCTATCTGCTCGTTGCGGGGGTCTTGGTGATGTTTGTGAACCTGCTCCTCAGTCTCCGAAATCCAAGGACTGCCCCGAGCAATCCCTGGGGTGGCACGACCCTTGAGTGGTCGATTCCCTCGCCGCCGCCCATGGAGAATTTTATCGAGCCTCCGGTAATAAAAGGATTTCCGTATGACTTCAGTGAGATAGTGGCACGTTCCCAACAAGACGGCAGATAAGGCACGCTACCCATGACTTCCAGAATCGATACAACCGGCGTCAGGATGGGGATGTGGTTTTTTCTCTACTCCGAGATCATCCTCTTTGGGGGCCTCTTTGTCCTCTATGCCGTCTATTTCCATAACCATTCCCATTATTTTGCCGAGGGTGGCAAGGAACTCAACAGGATCATCGGTTCTCTCAATACCGTAGTCCTTCTGGTCAGCAGTTTTACGGTTGCCGCCTCGATCACCGCCATCCAGCGGGAGAAAAAGGGCCAGGCCGTGGGGCTCCTGCTGTTCTCCCTGCTCTGCGGCTTTGTCTTTCTGGTGAACAAGTATTTTGAATGGGGCACCAAGATCCATCACGATATCTATCCGAATTCGGCTACCCTGCAGGATGGCGCGCCGGGACTCAACATCTTCTTCGGACTCTATTATGTGATCACCGGTCTGCACGGTCTCCATGTCATCATCGGCATGATTCTGCTGACTATCAGTCTGGTGCTGATCCTGCGTGGTCGGATCACGGCCTCGCGTTTCGCCATGCTGGAGAATTCAGGTTTGTACTGGCATCTGGTTGATCTGATCTGGATCTTTGTTTTTCCTCTTTTTTATCTGGTCCTCTGAGAGGCAACTCTTACAGGTGAAGGGCTAATATATATGAAAACGACCGAACAAACACATATCCTCAGCTACGGCAAACTGGCCCTGGTGCTGGTTTTGCTGCTTATGCTCACCGGAATGACGGTGGCTGTGTCCTATGTGCATATGGGTTTCTGGAATGTGCCGGTGGCCTTGACTATCGCCTCGCTGAAGGCCAGTCTGGTCCTGCTGTTCTTTATGCACCTGAAGTACGAGGGGCCGGTGATCAGGTATTCCTTCCTCAGCACTGTGTTCTTTCTTGCCATCATGATCGGATTTACCTTTTGGGATGTGGCTTTCAGGTAATAGACGGAGAAAAATATGACCCCTGTGCAAGGCGTTGACCAGGCCTTCTGGTATATTCTGGGCATCTCGATTGTCCTGCTCTTTGGCATCACGGTGGTGATGGTGGTATTTGTCATTAAATACCGGCGCAGCACAAACCCCGTCCCGGCCGATATCAGAGACAATATGGCCTTGGAGTTGTTCTGGACTCTGATCCCGACCCTGATTGCCCTCTCGATGTTCTACATGGGCTGGAAGTCCTATATCGGTCTGCGCACTGTACCAGAGGGCGCCATGCAGGTTGAAGTGGCTGGGCAGATGTTTTCCTGGCTCTTCACCTACGAAAACGGCAAGGAGAGCGATAACGAACTGGTCGTACCGCTGGGAAAACCGGTGAAGCTCAATGTTACTTCGCTGGATGTCATTCACAGTTTGTATATTCCAGCCTTTAGAATCAAGGTAGACGCAGTGCGTGGCATGAAAACATATGCCTGGTTTTTAGCCGATGAGCTTGGCGAGTATGATATTCAGTGCACCGAGTATTGTGGTACCGGTCATTCATCGATGACCGGAAAATTGCGCATAGTCCCCAAAGATGAATACAATAAGTGGCTGGAAAAAGAGGACGAATGAGGGTTGAAACCACTCAGGATTTTGGCAATACAATAGCAATGACTCAGCGACAGGACCGTCAGAAAAACGTTTTACTGGCTCTTCAACAAGATATTTTTGTCCGCTTGCGACTGGCCAAAGCCGGCCTTTGTCTGCTTCTCGGGTTTTCAACACTTTTTGGTTTTCTGCTTGCCGAGCCACACCTGTCTGTTACGGCCTTCCTGGTTGTTACCGGGGTCATTTCCCTCGCTGGCGGTGGCGCTACGCTGAATAGCTTGCAGGACTGGCGGCAGGACGGCCAGATGTCACGAACGAGAAACCGACCCTTGCCACGAGGCGAGCTGACGAGCCGACAGGCAATTATGCAAGCCGTTGTGCTGATCGGCGTGGGTTTGGTGATTTTGGCTGCCTGTCCGTCATGCTGGCCGGTCCTCCTCGGTTTTATCAGCCTGCTGTTGTATAATGGCGTTTATACAGTCCTCAAACCAAAGACGGTCTTTGCTATTTTTCCGGGGGCGATCTGCGGGGGGCTGCCCCCGATCATCGGTTGGCTGGCCGCCGGCGGGCAACTTCTTTCTGCTACTGCCGGCATGCTTTTTCTGCTGCTTGTGCTCTGGCAGATCCCGCACTTCTGGCTGATCTTGCTGCGCTATCGGGAGGATTATATCAACTGTGATTTCCCCAACATGCTGCACGAATTATCGGAACAGAGGATGAAACGACTGTTTCTACCCTGGATAGCCGCACTGGTCATGGCCATGATACTCATCACCTTCTTGCCTGGAGGAGTTGGTAATATGGCCCGGGTATCCGTGCTTGCCTCCTCTTTTCTCATGTCTATCGTTTTTTGCGTGCAACTTGGCCTGTGTCGTCAGGCGAATTACAGGCTGCTGTTTATCATCTTCAATGGGGTTTTTTTCTTCAACATGCTGGTTATAGGCGGCTCAAGAGTTTTGCTCTCGCACGCCGCCGGCCAGTGAAACGAGGTGGGTTATGCGACTGGATGAGGCGATTTTAACAGCGATTGAATATGAAACTCGGGTCCGGGATCATTATTTGAATTCGACTGACCGGATCAGAAACCGGGCCGGTCGGCGGGTCTTTGAGCTGCTTGCCAGCGAAGAGCAGGGGCATATTGATTACCTGCTGGCCCGCCTGGGACAGTGGCGCAGAGATGGCACTCTCAGTCTTTTTTCGCTTACGTCGGCCCTGCCGACAGGTGAGGACTTACAAAAGGCCCTGAAAAGTGTGGAACAACTGGAACCTCGGGATATCCTCGACGATGAACGACAGGTCCTCGATGTAGCCCTGAATCTTGAAAAGGAGACCTCGGATTATTACCGTCGCCTGGTTGGGCAGGTGGATGGTCCAGCCAGAGAGATGTTCAAGCGCTTTCTGGAAATCGAAGATGGACATGTTGCCATGGTTCAAGCAGAAATTGACTATTTGAGCGACAATGGATTCTGGTTTGATTTCGCTGAGTTCAATATGGAGCACTGATACGGCAGGTTCCGTTTTGAATTTCTCGACCATTTTATGAAAATGAAGAAAAGTCCTGGCAGGCTTGAGATGGATACTTATTATTAAGAGCAAGTTCAAGTAGAGCTGCACGCATCCCTTTCAAACACAAAGGATATTCTCATGGGGAAGAAAGACGAAAAAAAATGCTGCCAGAAGTATGAGAAAAAAGGCAAATGCTGTAAAGGCTGTCCTCTCTCAGATTCAGATTCTTCAGACAAAAAAGACAAAAAGAAAAAGAAAAAATAAACGCACCGACACCGTTCCTGCGAGAAATGTCGGATGAACATGTTTCACTTAAAATTAAGAGGAGTTATCCCGATGATCAGTAAAAAACTCAATGATGCCTTGAATGGTCAGATCAATGCTGAACTGTACTCTTCCTATCTCTACATGTCGATGTCGGCCTGGTTCAGCAATAAAAGTCTCTCCGGTTTTGCCAATTGGATGAGGGTTCAGGCCCAGGAAGAACTTTTCCATGCCACCAAGATGTTTGATTATCTCAATGAGCGTGGTGGCAAAGTAGTCCTTGCTGCCATCGAAAAACCCGAGAATAAATGGGATTCGCCCCTGGCTATTCTGGAGCAGGTTGCCCAGCATGAGGCACACGTGACCAAATTGATAAATGATCTGGTCAATTGTGCCTTGGATGAGCGCGATCATGCCTCAAATATCTTTCTCCAATGGTATATTACCGAACAGGTGGAGGAAGAGGCCAGTGTCGGCGAAGTTCTCAATAAACTCAAGATGGTAGGTAAAGATTCAGCCGGTATGTTTGCCATGGATTTGGAGATGGGCAAGAGGATTTTTACCCCTCCTGTCGTTGCATAGGAATCTTGAGAAGCAGAGTGGAATAGCAGGCCGCAGTAAAGTGCGGCCTTTTTCTTTGCAAAAGAAGGAATGCAGCTTAATTTGGAAATGGACTAAAACGGCAAGAGCCAGGATTGAGAAATCTCTATCCTGGCTCTTGCCGTTTCTTGCTCAATCTTTGGCGTGTGCTGCGAGAGAGGCGGCTACGCCTTCGGCAGTAGGGATCATCCCTTCGTCTCCGTTATTCCAGTTGGCCGG
>JAUYSF010000212.1 GCA_030696435.1 Desulfoprunum sp.
GATATCTACCGGAAATATGGCCTGGTGACCGAGGAGCCATCTGATCATGTCGCGGTGGAAAGCGAATTTCTGGCCTGGTTGCATGGCGCTGCTGCAGGCGATGCCGAGATCCGACAGGATTTCGCCTATCTCCTCGGTCATCTGCGGAAATGGACCGGCCTTTTTTTTGACCAGGTTGAACAGCACGATCAGCTTGGCTATTATAGACGAGGTGCCGGGGTGGCCCGGACCCTTCTCATGCAGATTGACTGATCCTTGTCGGACTTGCTTTCCCCGAACAACAGTCCTATTTTGTATATGCCAAGAGAGGAATTATTCTTGCCTCGCTTGCAGCTTGGGTTGCAGACTATCTGTTCCTGCGGTTGATCTTGGGAAAAGACAGGCAGAAAGCTCTTTTTGTGATACAATGTGGTATTGTTAAATCGGATTGAGACAACGTGTTCATCACTCTGCGAGGCTGCTATGATCCGGAAGACGCTCACCTTATTCTTCTCTCTTTTCCTGTTTCTGCTTTGCTGGCAGTCAGGGCTTGCTTCTGCCGCCAAAACATCACCGGTCACCGCCGAGCTTGAGGGGCTCGTGGCCGAAGCCCTGGCGAACAACCCCGAAATCAAGGCATCGGAAGAGCGCTGGCAGATGACTGTCAGCAAGGCCGCCCAGGCCGGGGCGCTCGAAGACCCGATGCTGATGCTCAAGATCCAGAACGGCCTGATTCGTGAACCTTTCAATTTCAACCGGGATGCCACGACATCAAAGGTCATCGGTCTCAGCCAGACCGTCCCAATTTTTGGCAAACGTACCCTGCTGCGGGAGGGTGCCCTGCGCGATGCCGATGCTGATCGCTGGCGTACCGAGGAGCGCCGAATCGAACTGCGGCGCATGGTCAAGGAGACCTGGTACCGTATTTCCTCGGTCGACCGCGGCCTTGAGATCCTGGAGAAGAATATTGCTGCCCTGGACGATCTGCTTCGTTTTTCCGAGACGATGTACGGGGTGGGCCAGGGCCTGCAGCAGGATGTTCTCAAGGCCCAACTCGATCGGTCCAAGATGGAGGAGATGCGCATCAACCTGCAACAGCAGCGGCGCTCTCTGGCATCGACCCTGAACAGCCTGCTCTATCGCCCGGTGGACACGGCCTTGCCGGTGATCCCGCCGGCCGTTATCACGCCCCTGCAGCTTGATCAGGCCGGCCTTGAAGGCCTGGCCGAAGTCCATCGACCCGCTCTCCAGGCGCTCGCTGCCCAGATAGACAAAACACTGGTGAACCGCAAGCTTGCCGACAAGGAATTCTATCCCGACTTCACCTTTTCCCTGGAGTATATGCAGATAGAAGAAGGTCTGGAGAGCGCTGGCGATGATATGTACAGCGCCTCGGTCTCTTTCAACCTGCCGGTGCAGCGCGAACGCCGGCATGCCATGGCAGCTGAGGCCGGGGCGGAAAATCGCATGCTCCTTGAGGAACGCAATGTGCTGCGCAATCAGATTCGCCTGGCGGTTGCCGATTCCCTGGCCGCACTCGAGCGCAATCAGCGACTGGCTACTCTCTACAAGGAGGGCATTCTCGGCCAGGCGGCCAGTGTCCTGGAGGCAACCACAACCTCGTACCGGGCCGGTAAGACTGATTTCATGAAGGTCCTCGACAGTCAGATGGCCCTGTTCAATCTGGAACGGGAATACCATGAAGCGGTGGCGGAGTACCAGATGCAGATGGCAATCCTGGAAGGGCTTGTGGGCACGGCTCTGCCGGTGAACGTTGAGTAAAAAAGGAGAATGCCAGTGAGCGCATCCAAGACAGTCGTATTGGCCCTCGTCGTTATAGCAGCCCTGGGTGGCGGCTATCTGATCGGGACCCAGCATCCGGCAGGGCAGGATCCCAGCAGTGATCAGCCGGGTATTGACAAGGGGCAGGCCGGTACGGAAAAGAAACAGCAGTATACCTGCGGCATGCATCCTTTTGTCATCAAGGATGGGCCCGGCCTCTGTCCGATTTGCGGCATGACCCTCACACCCCTGAAGCTCGACGCAAAGGGGGCGGAACAGCAGGCCGCCAAAGCTACTAAAAAATGGCGCTCGCCCATGGATCCAACCTATGTACGCGATGCACCGGGAAAGGATTATATGGGCCATGATCTTGTGCCCGTCACTGATGGTGCGAGTGGTGGCGGGGAGATCAATATCGATCCGGTTACCGCCCAGAATATGGGTATACGAACTGAACCCGTGGTCCGCCGCAAGCTGGTAAAGACCATCCGGACCGTCGGCCTGATGACCTACGAGGAGGGACGACAGTTTTCGATCAACAGCAAGATTGACGGCTGGATCGAAAAGCTCTTTGTCAACCAGGAAGGGCAGATGGTCACCCAAGGGCAACCGCTCATGCAGATCTACAGTCCTGAACTGGTGGCGGCACAACAGGAATATCTGCTGGCTCTGCAGAACAGCCGCAAGATGGCCGGCAATCCGGTGCCCGAGATTGCGGGAAGCGCCGGCCGTCTCCTTGAGGCGGCCCGTACCCGCCTGAAGTACTGGGATATCAATCCGGGACAGATCAATACCATTGAAAAATCTGGACAGATAACTAAGACCCTCACCCTCTACAGTCCCCATACCGGGGTGGTTACCGTGAAGAAGGCCGTGTCAGGGATGCGGATCATGGCGGGCGAGGAGTTACTGCAGGTCTCTGATATCTCCAACATCTGGATCAATGCCGATATCTTTGAGTATGAACTGCCCTGGGTGAAGGTCGGGCAGTCGGCAAGGGTGGAGCTGCCCTATGCCGTCGACAAAATTTTTGCGGGGAAAATCACCTATATCTACCCCTACTTAAACAATGAAAGCAGGACGGCCCGAGCCCGCATCGAACTTGTTAATCCGGGCCTTGAGCTCAAACCCGATATGTATGCTAATGTCAGTATTGCCACCGGGGCGGTTGACGGGGCGCTGGCCATCCCGGTCAATGCAATTCTCAGTTCCGGCAGAGGACAGACTGTCTTTGTTGCCCGCAGCGGCGGTAAATATGAGCCGCGCC
>JAUYSF010000225.1 GCA_030696435.1 Desulfoprunum sp.
ATGCCAACAGCCAAATGGGCCCACGGGAGATCGAGCGCTACTGTGCTTTAGACGGCCACAGCCTGCGTCTTCTCGAAATGGGCGTGGAAAAACTGGGTCTTTCTGCGAGGGCCTATTTTCGGATACTCAAGATTGCCAGGACTCTTGCGGACATGGAAAGCGCTGACAAGATCTCTGCCGCAAATATCGCTGAGGCGATACAGTTCAGACGACTTGATAAGAAAAACAGTTATCAATAATGTTTTTGCCGGTTTTTTACATATCCAGTGAGCAGCCGCTTGAATGGCAGATAATGCCTTTTAAGGCGGGGGCATGAAAACCTTGCTGTCATATGCCTTTCATGCTATTTCGAGAGTTTAATTTTCTATTTGGTCGGTATTTTTCGTTAAAAGGAATGTATTATGAAAATGAGATATATCCTGGTGATAACACTCTGCACCCTGTTGGCAGTGGCCTGGTATTTCCGAGACAGTGGCTTTCTCGTGCAACAACAGGATGCTGCCTTTCTGGTGCCCCGGGATGCCATATTTTTTGCTGAACAGAAAGATATCGGCACCTTGCTTGAAAGTGTGCAAAAATCCCGTCTTGGCAAAGCGCTGGCCTCGATTGATTTTCAGCAGATCGGTCAGGATGTCGGCCTTTCTCAAGACGATCTGTCGACTCTGCAGCAGACCCTCGATGTGGTTAAAGAGCTGAGCTCTAATAAACTTTTTCGGGAGTTCTGCGGTAAAAGTGTTGCCCTCGCACTTCTCCCCACTGATTCTGTACCGACGGCAGGGGCTGTCGTCAAGTCTCCCCCTTCGCACTTTCAGGCTCTCCTCATCGCCAAACCGCAACATAAGGCCGAAATCTTTGAGCTGATCTCTTCAATGTATTCCGGAGATGTGCAACAGACCGAAACAGTGTACGAGAATTTCACCATCAAGCACCTTCAGGTCGAGGATACAACAATCTTTGCCGCCATAGTCGATGGGTTTTTTCTGCTCAGCATGGACGAACAAACCTTACGTAGAGCTCTTGATGCCTCAAGACAAGCCGACAAATCGTTAGCCAAAAATGAGGCCTTTGAAAAGCTAAAAAAACAGTTTCTGAAGCCCGAATTGATGGTCTTCTGCGCCCTCGACGGATTGCGGCAGCAGTTGGCTCAAATGGTGAATCAGGGATTTTCGAGTATACCAAAAGAATTTGCCGATCAACTTGCATCGACCACCGGTCTGCAGTACAGCGCCTATGGTATATGGCGGGACAAGGGGCTGTTGAGAGATTTGTCCATCACCCTGGTTGATCCGGCAAAATTTGGTCCCTTTATCGGCCAGATGTTTTCCATCTCTCCCGAGCATAATGATACCCTCGGTTTCGTGCCGGAGAACATTGTAACGTATTACTGGTCGAACACTTTTGCTCTCAGTTCCATGTGGAAGATGTATGTGGAAAAGAACAAGGCTGACACAACAGAGATCAATAAATTCAAAATCCTATTCAAAAAGAATACCGGCCGTGATGTGCCAGAGGTCTTGTCTCTGATTGACGGAGGGATGAGTCTGTTGATGAAAAATGGTGATCCCAAAGCTTTCCTCCCGCTGCCGCATTTTGCCATTTTAATCAAATTGAAAGACCGCAAGGCGATGGAAAATCTGCTGCGCACTGTTGTGGTAGAACATGGTATTCCCCTGCAGGATACCACCTATAAAAAGGTGACTTATTCGTCCTATGCCTTCACCCTTCAAGGAGGATTGGAGGCTCTCTACGGCTTTCAGGATAACTTTCTCATCCTGGCCAACAGTTCAGACGTGATGCAGGATATCATTGACGCGAGAGAAAGTGGCAAAGGACTGCAGGCGGGCAAGGCCTATGCGAAAATGGATATAAATCTGGAGGAAGGGAACAACTCCGTCTCCTTTATACGGATGGCGGAGCTGATTGATGGGATCAAGGAGGTTCTGGGCTGGGGCGGGGCCATGCTGGCAGTTCAGGACCGGGAAACTGCCGAAAAAACGAGGGTAATCATTGGCAAACTGATTAATCCTCTCCTAGATGGAATGACGATGGTTTCAACCATCAGCACCCGAAGCCATCTGACCCGAGAGCAGATTGTCGTCGAATCAACGATATTGCTCAAGCCAACCCAAGAGACCCATTGAAGGGAACCCAAAAATATGCACAAGCTTATCACAGAACTGAAACAATTGATCCCGTTCAAAGATACAACCGATATCGGCGATATTGTACTTATTGTGGCAAAAGAGCCCCAGATGCTGCTGTATGCCCTGGTAACCGGTATCGAAAGAGACCCGTCGCGCAAGGATGAGTGGTGGCAGGTGCATTTTTCGATGTTGGCCATCCCCATTCAGAAGATGACCTGGACCCTGCGAACGCCTCAGATGACCGGCATGGAGGTCTTCACCATGGCTGGTGAGGAACGCTTTATCAAGGCCGTCGATCTGGGTGGTGCAGCCCTTAATCCGGCGCCTCAGCCAATCAGACTGGCGAAGAAAAAAGAGGGGGGCCTCAAGAGGATAAAATAGATTGAATCTCAGCAGTCTTCAGGTGGCAGGAAATTGATCGTCAAACGTTCAAGTTTGGTCTCTATCTTCCGATAGGTGATGTTCGGGGATTTATCGAGCATAATCCTTGAGGCTTTCATCTGGTCTGAATCCCGGTATTTGTCCGAGAGGAAGATTATTTCCTTGATGCCTGCTTGGATGATGACCTTAGTGCATTCGTTGCAGGGAAAGAGACCGACGTAGATACGGCAGTTCCGCAGATCAAACGAGATGGAGTTGAGGACCGCATTCAATTCCGCATGGCAGACATAGGGATATTTGGTGTCGAGAAACGCGCCTTCTCTGTCCCAGGGCAGTTCGTCATCGGAACAGCCCCAGGGAAAGCCGTTATAGCCGACGCCGACGATCTTATTCTGATCGTTGGCCACGCAGGCTCCGACTTGGGTATTGGGATCCTTGCTGCGCTGGGCGGAGAGCAGAGCCACCGCCATAAAATATTCATCCCAAGAGAGATAGTTGGTTCGTTTCATGAGGCCTGATTCTGTTGGTTTTCTTTATATTTTTTTCGATCCTGTCGCCAGGTGTTGATCCCGCAGACTTCGTTAATAAACTTCTTGATTCCCTGAAAATACAGCTCCCCGGCGACGGCGATCATGGTGTTGTGATCTGCCCCGGGAACAAGGACAAACTGTTTATTTCTCGCGCCGCTGCTCATTTGCAATCCTTCCGCCTGATCGGCGGGAATGAGCTGGTCTCTTCCTCCATGCATAATGAAGGTCGGAAGCTTCACCTGAGCAATTTTATCCCTGTTATTGAAACAGTCTTTCTCTTCAATCCCTTCCTCCTGCAACATACCGAGTCCCAAGGCCTTCGCCAGTGGCAGCGTATCGGCAAAACCACTCTCGATGATCAGTCCTTTAAGCTGTTTTCCATGGTTAAGAGCCACATCGATGGCGCTGGCAGAACCGAGTGAACGACCCATAACAAAAAGAGGCCCGCTGTAGCCGTTCTGCTGCAGCCAGTCAATGACCTTGGTGCAAATCGTATCAGCGTCCTTGAACATCGAAGTCACATCGGGAGATCCGTCACTCCAGCCATATCCCCTGTAAGTAGCAATGAATACATTCATGCCATGGCTACAGTAACGCGGGGCAATGAAGTCATAATCTGAGACTGTCTCACCGTTGCCGTGAAAGTAGAGCAGTGTCGGGGATTCAGGCGCTGTACCAAAAAAGCGGCAGCCGAGGGCGATACCTGCGGAAACTTCTACCGTAACATCCTGGGCTCCCTCGGGTGGGGTGGGTTTATCTTTTCTTTGCAGAAAGAATATATG
>JAUYSF010000445.1 GCA_030696435.1 Desulfoprunum sp.
ACGGGAGTTGAACCGTCCGCAATCTGTTTCTCGGCGTCGATCTGGAACAGCGATCTAATGGAGCGGTTTATTGTCGATCTTAAAAAAATTCTGCCTGACTGCCTGCTGGTGGTCGGCGCGCCGCAGGCTGGAGTTATCGGGGATCGCCTGCCATTCGGTCTCTGCACGGTGGTCCTGGGCGAGATCGAGGCCATATCACCTGATTTCTACCGCGATCTGCAACAAGGCAGGCTGCAGGACCGTTATAGCGGCGCGTTTTTCAAGATGCCGGAGCACCACCTGGAGTTTCCTTTCCGAGACAGTGATTTCGACCGGCACTTAAGCAACCGCCATATCTACTATGAAAGCTCGCGTGGCTGCCCTTTTTCCTGTACCTACTGCCTTTCGGCGGCGGAGAGGGGGGTCTACCATAAAGAGTTGCCCCAGGTTTTTGCCGAGCTTGACCGTATCCTTGAGCACCGCCCCCAGGTTCTCCGCTTTGTTGATCGGACCTTCAACGACAATCCCGCCCGAGCTCTGGCCATCTGGCAGTATCTGGCGAACCGTGGCAGTGGTACCCTCTTCCATTTCGAGATTGCCCCGGATCGCTTCACCGAGGAGATGTTTGCCTTTCTCGCCGAGGTGCCGCCCGGCCTCTTCCAGTTTGAGATCGGCATCCAGTCGACCCATGCCGAGACGCTTGCCGCGATTCGACGGCGAATCGATCCCGGCGTGGCCCATGCCACAATAGCAAGACTGGCTGCTCCTGCTAATATTCACCTGCATGTCGATCTCATTCTCGGGCTGCCCTATGAGACCAGAGACAGCTTTCTCCGTTCTTTCTCCGAGGTCTTCGCCATGGGGGCGCAGTACATCCAAATGGGCCTGCTCAAGATCCTGCCGGACACCTCGATCCGCGAGACGGCGGGTGACCATGGCTACCTGTACTGCGCCGAACCACCCTATAGTGTTTTAGCCAACAGGTGGCTCGATCACGCCAACCTGAGCGAGCTCTACTGGTTTTGTGAATGTGTGGAAAAATTTCACAATAACAGATACTTCGTCTCAGTCTGGCGCTATCTGCGCCGCCGGAAAGAAGAGAGCGCCGCCTTTTTCCAGGGGCTGCTGGCAGTCTGCCGCCGGAACAATTTTTTCGGACTGGCTGCCACCCAGGAATTTCTCTGCCGTCTGCTGTGCCAGTATATCTCAGAGCGCAGCGATAGGCCGCTTCTCGTCGAGCTCCTGCGCCATGACTGGTTGCGCTGCGGCCATCGTTTCCTGCCGGAATGTCTTGAGGTGGATGAGGATATAGAACCGCCCGCCGAGACAAAAGATCGGCTCTACCGGGCCCTGCCCGAAGAACTTGAGGGGGCCTACCGGCGGGGCGAGAAAAACCACTTTTTCAAGAAGGCCTTCTGTCTCCGATTTTCACAGGCGGCCCTCAGGGAACTGGATTTCCAGGGGCCGTCCGCGACCGGTCCTGTCTGTTTTCTGGGGGAGCGGGAAGGTGGCCTCTTTCGTTTCAACCGGGTTCTGTCACTCTGAGGATTTAGCTTGCCAAACCGAAAGTATTTGACCTACACGGCAACAGGCGTATATTGATACCCTTCATGTCTGCAGCGAGACGATTACTAACCTGCCCGGCGGTTTGCAGAAAACCTCGGGTGATGAATTGAACCGAAAAAGGAGTAGAAAATGTCAGCATTCAATATAAAGAAGATCAATGCCATCTCCAAGGAAGGCCTCAAGCTGTTCGGCAAAGGCTATAAGGTTTCACCAGAGGAAACTGATCCCCAGGGCATTTTGGTGCGCAGTTCGCCGGTCAATGTCGATGACTATCCTTCACTCCTCGCTGTGGCGCGGGCCGGGGCCGGAGTTAACAACATCAATGTCGAGCGGGCCACCGAAAAGGGCATCTGCGTCTTCAATACCCCCGGTGCCAACGCCAATGCCGTGGTCGACCTAGTCTTTCCGATGATCGGGGTGTGGAAGCGCAATATCTATGCGGGTATCCAGTTCTGTCGCTCGCTTGCCAGCATGGAGGCCGACAAGGTGAGTCCCGAGGTCGAGAAGAAGAAATCGGCCTTCAGCGGGGAGGAGATCGCTGGCAAGACCCTCGGCGTCATCGGTCTTGGCCAGATTGGCGTCAGGCTGGCCAATGGCGGGGCGCATCGATTTATGAAGGTCCGGGGGTTCGATCCTTCCCCGGCCCTGGCCAATATCCATCAGCTCCTGCCGGAGGTGACGATCTGTCGGTCCATTCGCGATACTGTCGGCGATGCCGATATCGTCAGTATGCATCTGCCCCTCAACAACGGCACCCGCGGCATGGTTAACCGCGATTTCATCGCCAAGATGAAGAAGGGGGCTATCTTGGTTAATTACTCACGCGAGGCTATCGTTGATGAGGATGCGGTCATTGAGGCCCTTGACAGCGGCTATCTCCAGGCCTTTCTCTCGGATTTTCCGACCGCCAGAATTGTTGGACACCCCAAAGTGCTGACTACCCCACATCTCGGGGCCTCGACCTCGCAGTCCGAGGAAAACTGTGCTTGCATGGCGGTGCGTGAAATCGCGGCCTATCTGGAATACGGCAACGTGGTGCACAGCGTCAATTTTCCCAATATCGAATCAACGCCTTCCGACAAGGTGCATACCCGGATTATCGTCATCAATCGGGATGTCCCCGGCATGATCGCCTTCGCCTCAAATATAATCAGTAGCCATGGCATAAACATAGCCAGTTATTTGAACCAGTCGAACGGCAAGGTTGGTTACAACATCATCGATGTTGAGGCCGCTGTGCCGGCAGGATTGATCGCCGAAATCGAGAAAAACCCTGATGTGGTAAGGACCCGCCTCATAACCTTTGCCTGAGATGAAGGATGGATGTGTACCGCCCGGCACCTTTCAGATGACCGGGCGGTATAAAAAACTCGACGTATAACAATTTATATTTGCAGCATAAATTTACATAGTATGAGGAATTGTTGGGGGTGGAGCAGGCAGGTGTACAAAAAGTTGAATATTTTTCTTCCAGCAGGCCGATGATATTTTAAACCATTTTTATAACATAAAGTAATAATGGTAAAAAATATTTATAGTAACGGTTGGCACACATGATGCAATACATCAGGCATAATCTCTTCTCTCCTTTCTCCTGGAAAAGCCGATTCAGCGCAAGCCGAATCGGCTTTTTCCGTTTCCCCTGTCCGTATCCAGTACGGCATCGGCCACAGATCCCATGAATGATCAGAAAACACCGGTTTATCTGGCCCGCTGTCCAGGTTATGAGCGCACTGCTGTGCGAGAGATTGTCGAGAACATGGCCGACACGCTGGGCCTTGCCGACTCCTATGCCGGCAGGACAGTCCTGCTCAAACCAAATCTGATCAGTGCCACGGCCCCGGTCCTGGCCTGCACCCATGCCGAATTGATCGCAGGCGTTGCGACCGCATTTCTTGATCGCGGGGCCAGGGTGAGGGTCGGCGATTCTCCGGCCTTTGGCACTGCAGTGCGGGCCATGCAGCACCATGGTATTGTCCGGGCCCTGGCCGGAATGAATGTGGAGATCATCGAATTTGCCCGCCCTGTGCAGAGAGTTTTGGCCTGCGGTCTGCAGGTTGCCATCGCCGCCGAAAGCCTGGACTGTGATCTCTTGGTCAATCTGCCGAAGATCAAGGCCCATAACCAGATGTATGTGACCCTGTCGATCAAGAATATTTTTGGGATTGTCCTCGGCATGCGCAAGGCCATGCTGCATATGACGCAGGGCGAATCCCATCAGCGCTTCGCCGAACTCATTGTCGATCTCCTCGATATCCTGCCTCCGTATGTGGCCATCGCCGATGGTATTGAGGTTATGCACCGTGAAGGTCCGATCAGTGGCGAGAGCCTCTTTCTGGGTTGTGTGGCGGGTTGCACCAATCTGGTGGCCCTGGATACGGCCCTTCTGGGCCTCCTTGGCCTGGATCATCAGAAAAGCCCTCTGTGGCAGGCGACGCAGAACAGAAACATGCCGGGTAGCAGGCTCGATGATCTTGTCTATCCAGGTTTACCGCCACAGGCCTTTGCCGGTTCGGGCTTTGTCGTCCCGGACCTGCTCGATGGCGTTCGCTTCAATCCTCTCCGTTTTCTCCGCGGCATCCTGCGCCGCTTTCTTCTTGCCATACATCCATAAATATGCTGGAATGCATCTCCGGCCGCCGGATAATCATGGCCGTCCGTCGCGTGTGGGGAGGGTAACTTCTTAAAAATGCAGAAATTGGGTAAATGTATGTTTGATATTCAAGACAAGGTGGCCCTCATTACCGGTGGCTCCCGGGGGATTGGCCGGGCAATTGCCATTCGGCTGGCGGAAAACGGTGCTGATGTTGTGGTCAATTATGTACGGCATAGAAGAGATGCCGAGGAGACTGCCACCGAGGTGGAAAAACTGGGACGGCGCTGCCTTCTCGTTAAGGCCAACGTCGCCAACGAAGTCGATGTGAAGGAGATGTTCGAGGTGCTGGCGCAAGAGTTCGGCCGGCTCGACATCCTGGTGAGCAACGCCGCTTCCGGGGTGCTCAAACCGGTACTTGAGCTGACCCAGCGCCACTGGAACTGGGCCATGGATATCAATGCCAGGGCCCTTCTGACCCTGGTTCAGCATGGAGTGCCGCTGATGAAGAGGGGTAGCAGGGTGATCGCCGTCTCAAGCCTCGGGGCGATCCGGGCGATCGAGAATTATACCGCTGTCGGGGCCTCCAAGGCCGCTCTCGAATCCCTGGTGCGCCATCTGGCCGTGGAACTTGGCAGAATGGGGATCAATGTCAATACGGTCAGTGCCGGGGCAGTGGATACCGATGCCCTGAAGCACTTCCCAAACAGAGAGCAGATCCTGACCACTGCTCTGGAGCGCACCCCGTTGGGACGCCTGACCACCCCGGACGATGTGGCCGACATCGCCCTCTTTCTCTGCAGCACTTTGGCCACCATGATCCAGGGCCAGGTCATCACTGTCGATGGTGGCTACGCCATCCGCGGCTAGGAGCCTGTCGGATTATGCCCTTTTTCCCCATCTCTGCGTTATTTTCGAAAATGCCTTGATCTGAGAAAAAATTTCTATAATCCGATAGACTCCTAGAGCGTGTCTATTCGGGACAATGATCTCGTGAATGGCTGATATCCTTTCTCCCGGATCCCGGAATTTACTCACTTTTTCTTTCGGCAAAATCCTGGAGGATCTCTTCATCTTTAGGGCTGAGGAACATAAAAGTCACACCGGTCTCGTTGCTGGTATCATTAACCTGATTGTGCACGACCCAGCCCATGACCCGGATGGGATGTATCCGCTCGAGAAGGGAAAAACGCAGAAAAACCTCCTTTTCCTCGGGGGACACTGATGCTTCGGCAGGCAGGGTATAGCACATGCCATGGGCGCTGAAGTTCTTGATTTTGGCCTCCCGTGTGGCCCAGATGCCCTCAACTGTCACAGGGACACTGATCTCTACCCTCTGTGTTTGCCGTCTGTCGCTCTCCATTTGTTTTTCCTTTGATAGATGCATTTTTTGATGCGTTTGGCATGGTTGCAACTCTCTCTTCAGGCCCCCTTGCTTTCATACTCAACCTAGCATAAACATCAGTCTTTTCAATGATAAAAAGATTATTGCTGGGGAGTGTGCAGTGAAGAATGTACGCCGCTTTCGCTTCTATCCGGTTTTGAGGTGGGATCGATATGCCTGTTCTTCTTGTCTGGCCGGCATATAATGATTAGAGGAATAGAGAAATAGAGCAGATGATTGACCAGATCTCGTCATTCCATAACAACTGTACAGCGGAGCATAGATTGTCCTATGACCACGCACGTAATTCTTGCCGGCTGGCTGATTGATGGCAGCGGTGGACCGAAC
>JAUYSF010000286.1 GCA_030696435.1 Desulfoprunum sp.
ATCGTACATTCTGGATCAGCTTCTTGCAAGTTTCGTGTGGGAATTATTTCCTGGCGGAGAAGCATCTCAAGCAGGATAATACTTTCCAGCGCACCTGCCGCACCAAGGGTATGGCCAATATGGGCCTTGAAAGAACTGACAGGACAGCTGTCGCCAATCGCCTCAAGGATTGCGGCAGCCTCGGCCTTGTCACCCTGCTCCGTGCCGGTGGCATGGGCATTAACATAGTCAATATCGGTCGGCAAAACACCAGCCTCTTCCATGGCGGCGAGCATGGCTCTGGCCATTGAGTCTTTGCTGGGATGGGCAATATGGTTACTGTCATTGACATTGCCAAAGCCCACAATTTCTGCATAGATTTTGGCGCCTCGCGCTCTAGCGGAATCGTAGTTTTCCAGCACCAGTATGCCGCTGCCACCGCCGCATACCACCCCATCCCGATCTGCAGAAAAAGGGCGTGGGGTTCGTTCCGGGGTTTCGTTGGAGGTTGACGCGGCCCGCAGCAGATCGAAGACACCGGTGACGGAGACATGAACCTCGTCCGCGCCACCACAGAGCATGGCCTCCTGTCTGCCCGTCTGGATCAGCAAATAGCCAAGTCCCAGAGCCTGTGCTGAGGACGTACAGGCACTGGCCGGGGCCCATTGTTCCCCCCGAATGCCGGTGGCAAGACAGATGTTTGCCGCACAGGTGTGGCTCATCATCTGAAAAAATTCGCCTGATTTTATCTGTCCCATTGCCATATCCGGCAAGAATTTCTGATAGAAATCATGATACGCCGTCGGGCTACCGGTAGTTGACCCCACCGCCACTCCGGTTTTGCCTGAGTGCAGCAGTTCCTGGCTGAGTGAGGCGTCTCCAATGGCCTCAAGAGCGGCAATCGTTGCATACTGTGCCATGTTGCCCATGGCACGACGTAGATGCCTCGGAAGAAGCTCTCGGGCATCGAAATTCGGGACCGGGGCCGCGACAAGGCTCTTCATTCCTTCAATCTGTGCCCACTCCGGCATACGGCGGACAGCCGAGGCCCCGGCCCAGATATTGTCAACAAGTTTTGCAACCCCTGTACCAAAAGGTGATACCGCTCCCCTGCCGGTTATGACCACTCTTTTCATGTGCATTGGCGAACCTCATCCCATAACTGCTCAAGTCCCACGATTTCTCCAGCGCTGACCAGTCCGGAGAGCGATGCTCCGACAACACCTGTCATCAGAGTCGATTGGCCGGCCAGAAAAAGGCCCGGTACTCTCGTACGACAATCGGGGGTATATTGGCCTAAGCAATGCTTAGCACCATAGACAGCGCCTTGTGGGGTCGATAACTCATCCCGGAAGGTCAAGGGAGTTCCTGCTGCCAAAATTTGCATATCGCTGCAGTTTTCCCAGGTGTTTTGGGCTGTTGCAATCATCTGTCGGGTGAGAGCTTCTTTTTTATCATAATAAGATGAAGGTCTGTTTTTCGTGGAACTCTGCTGAAACATTGCAACTTCGTCCCAGAGACAGGGACTGAGCAATATAACGCCCTGGCGGCCGTTCTGCAATGCTTCACTGTCCCAAACACCAGGGTTTGACATGAATAAGGTCTGGCTGTTTCTCTTAGAAGTGTGGACCTCGGGGATGAAATTGAGGCCACTTGGTAGGAGATAGTTATTGATCTGTTTCTGAGGTGCCAATGAAGACCTGGCCGGGATTGTCGCAAAAAGGGCAGACATGGAGATGGTATTTTTCAATTCCCGCAGACGGGAGCAATACGCCGGTCTGAAGGTTGAAGGAGGGACCATATCTACGATAGCTGCCGGATGGCCTGTGAAAATAAAATTATCACAGGAAAACTGCTCTCCGTTCCCGGTAGACACCTTCATACAGGATGGCCCATGTGAAATCGTTGAGACCGTTTGACGCGTTTTGAATTCAGTGCCGGTTTGCTTCAAGACAGCTACAAAGGCCTCGACTATGGCTTGCCCACCATTCCGGACCGAATAAGCGCCTGAATAATAGCCATGAGCGACCATGGCGTGCACCTCAAGACTTGCCTGTGATGCGGGTACGCCATAAAGAAAAGCTGGAGAGGCCAGGGCCGCCAGAAGGTCAGAATTGTTGGTGAGTGTATGCAGATAGTCCGCCAAGAGAAGGTGCCGACTTTTATAGCCCCGCAAAAAAGGAGTAAGTGGCAACTCTGTGTTGTAGAAGGGGATATCAGCGCAGATTTCTTGAACTTTAGAAAAATAGCTACTGATAGCCTTTGCTTGGTCGGGAAAATGGCTGTTCAGTTCTGCTTCGAAACGGTCATAGGCGTACGAGACAGTGATAGGATTCTTTTTGCCGATAATCGTCAGATTATCACAGCCTTGCTCGAGTAGGGGAATGATTTTCAGATGCTCGGTGACCTGGCAATAGTCCCATAATAATTTGAGAATCTCCCCCTCTCCCAGTCCTCCCGTATAATGAAACCCCACATCAAAGGCGATATTCCGGCGGGTAAAACGACGTAATGCCCCACCGAGCTGAGGCTGTTTTTCCAAGACAAGAACCCGCCGGCCGCGCTTACTCAGGATTGCCGCTGCCGTGAGACCGGCTATGCCGCTGCCGGCGATGATGCAATCATATTTCAACATTCGGTCTTGATAACTAGGCAGGCGTTGATACCGCCAAATCCCGAGGC
>JAUYSF010000366.1 GCA_030696435.1 Desulfoprunum sp.
GGTCTGGACAAGCGCCAACGCACACACGGTAAGCATCGATCAGGGAATTGGCGTTGTGCCCTATAATGGTGCCATCGAGGTTAAACCGATTGCGGATACCGATTACACCATCACCGCCACCAACAGCCACGGCAGCACCAGCCAGACCATCCACATCAAGGTCCTCGATCCGCTGCCGGCCCTTACCCTCACTGCAACCCCGGATGCCGTTTGGCCCGGCAGCAGTGTAGTGCTCAGCTGGACTTGCGAACATACCCAATCCTGCACTATCGATCAGGGCATTGGTGAAGTGGATCTGAACGGCACTCTTACCGTGACACCGGGTGTAACCACCACCTATACCCTGACCGCGAAAAATGTCGAAGGGACTTCCACAAGCAAGGCGACGGTAACCGTAAAACGGGCCGGAATCACCTTGGATTCTCCCTTCGAGGCGATTGAGCCGGGAGGCACTGCTACCCTCAAATGGACCACCAACGATGCGGAAGATTGCACCATCGATCAAGGTATCGGCACGGTGGATCTGAACGGTACGAAGTCCCTGTCGCCAACAGTCACCACCGTCTATACCCTCACCTGCCATAGCCATGGCACCACCGCCACGGCGCCTTTTACCGTGCATGTTAATGATTCCACTGCAAAACCCGTAGCCCAGCTTACGGCCGGTGCAACGGCCATCCATCAGGGTCAGTCCGTCACCCTGAGCTGGTATTCCGGAAACGGCTCGGAATTCCATATCGATAACGGTATTGGCAAGGTTGCCTACCGGGGCACCCTGGCGGTATCGCCCGCCCATACCACCGCCTATACCTTCACGGTAATCGGACCGGCCGGTGTTGCCCGCTCCGAGGTCACGGTTCAGGTACTCGGCGATCCGGCCGCTCAGCCGCAGGGATCGTTCGGCAAGGCCTATGAGGATCTGATCCCAGCCGACGCCACGGTAGAGAAGTACGAGGCCCGTCGGTTTGCCCTGGTTAAGGGAAGTGTCCAGGATATCCATGGTCAGCCATTGGCCGGTATCACGGTTACCATGCTTGATCATCCGGAGTACGGCAGCACAGTCACCACCACAGAGGGCGAATACACCCTGCCGGTGGAAGGCGGCGCCGGTATGACCGTCGTCTATCGCAAGGCAGGCCTATTGCCCAGCCAACGCCAGGTCTACGTGCCGTGGAACGATGTCGCTCTGATCAAACCGGTGCAGATGATCGCCGAGGATTCAAGCAGTACCACGGTGCATTTCGACGGCAATGCCGATACCGTTGTCACCCATCGAGCCGGCGTGGTCACCGATCAGTTCGGCAGCCGGGCCATGACCATGGTCTTCCGAGGTGACAATACGGCCTATATGGTCGACGAGAAGGGAGCGACAGTCAAGGAAATGCCGACCATCGTCACCCGCGCCACTGAATACAGCACGCCGCAATCGATGCCGGCGGAACTGCCCAAGATCTCGGCCTATACTTACTGCGCCGAGCTGACCGTCGATGGCGCTCAGCGGGTCAGGTTTGCCAAGCCGGTAGTCACCTTTGTCGAGAACTTCCTCGGTTTTGCGGTTGGGCAGGCCGTGCCTCTGGGCTACTACGACCGTGATCGAGGCGAGTGGATCGCCGAACCCAACGGCTTGGTCGTCAAACTTTTAGACAGCGACAGCAATGGCGTGGTCGATGGCCTCGATAAAGACGGCGACGGCACGGCCGACGACCTGAACGACGACGGCGACGTGCATGACGAGGTACGTGGGCTTGAAGATGCCGCGATCTATGTCCCTGGGGCTACCTTTTGGCGGGCCGAGATTCGTCACTTCTCGCCTTGGGATTGGAACTGGTGCACCTATGAAAGCCTTATGAACCTGTTCGGCCACGGCAAACCACAAGTGGATGGCCAAACCTGCAAAGATGGCAGCACATGTGTCGGTTCCTCGGTGAGCAATGAGTCCCGCATCTTCCATGAAGATATCGGTATTCCCGGAACCGGGTTTAGCCTGTCCTATGTCAGCGACCGGACCGATGGCTATAAGACCCGGTTCACGGTGCCGGCCAGCGGGCCGGAAATTCCCGATGACCTCAAACGGATCGTCGTCGAAGTCGATGTCGCCGGCCGTCTGTTGAGCCAGACCCTGGAGGCGAAACCGAACCAGATAGCCGAGTTCCTCTGGGATGGCCTCGATTTCCGGGGCCAGAAGGTCGACCACAAGGTCACCGCCCATGTGAAGATCGGCTACGTTTTCGCTTCGGTCTATATGGAGTCCAATTATCTCAAGATGTCCTTTGCCGAGTTCGGCACGGCCATCACTCAGGTTCCGACCAGGGACGAGGTGATCAGCTGGCAGCAAAGCGAGATGATCATCAACGTGGCGGGGAAAGGCCACGGTCTGGCCCAGGGCTGGTCGATCTCGGCCCACCATATTCTGAGCCCGACCGACCCCTCGACCCTGTATAAGGGCGATGGCTCCATCACCCGCAACATCACCTCGGTGATGAGCACCGTGGCGGGCAATGGCGAGGAAGGCTGGCCGCAGACCGGCAACCAGGCCTTGCAGACCCCGTTCACGAGCCCGGTCAGCGTAGTGAACGACAGCGCCGGCGATCTCTATGTCGCCAACCAGATCCACGCCAGTGTCGTTAAGATCAAACGGGACGGCACCGTCGAGGTGCTGGCCGGAGGAATAGCCGGGCAGAAGGAAGAGGACGGTATCGACGCCCGCGAGGCCCAGCTGCAGATGCCCTCCGATCTGGCCCTGGATTCACGCGGCCGACTCTATATCGCCGATGCCGGTAGTTGTAAGATCCGCCGCATCGACGAAAAGGGCATCATCACCACCATAGCCGGCAACGGCACCTGCAAGTCGAGCGGCGACGACGGCCCGGCCCTGCAGGCTGAGATCACGCCGAACAGCCTGGCAGTCGACGATTTCGGCAACGTCTACTTCATCGAGAGTACCTCATGTGTCGGTGGCGAGGTCGATCCGGTCACCGGCGTCTGTACCGGCGGTACCACCGTCGAGGGCAGTTACCGGGTGCGCAAGGTCTCGACCAATGGCCAAATCGCTACCGTGGTCGGGACCGGCGAGAAATACGATCCCAATGTCCATACAACTATTGGCGATGAGGGACCGGCGAGTGCCGCGGTCCTGGTTAATCCCACCTCGCTGAGCATCGATCCGGATGGCAATATTTACCTGGCCGACGGCTCGCGGATCCGCAAGATCAACACCAGCGGCCTGATCACCACAGTAGCCGGCAGCGGTGCCTCCGGCTACAGCGGTGACGGCGGTCTGGCCAAAGACGCCAGGATCACCCTGGCCTCGGGCATCACCTTTGACCGCAGCGGCAACTTCTACTTCTCGCAGTTCTATGGCAACGGCGATGTGGTTCGCAAGGTGACGAGCAACGGTTATATCTCCACCGTGGCCGGCAAGGGCACACCGGGGCTCGATGGCGACAACGGCCCGGCTACCCATGCCCTGCTCAAGCAGCCCAACCGGGTGGCCATCGATCCGGCCGGTTTCATCTATATTCCGGATCGGGGCAATCACCTGATCCGCAAGGTGTCGATCGAGAGCTACAGCGAAAAGGAGACCCGCTTTGCCGAAGAAAACGGCCTGGGCCACCTGATCTCGGCCGCCGGTCTGCACCTATCGACCTACGATCTGAAGACCGGGGTAACTCTGTTGAGTTTTGGCTACGATACGGAGAACCGGCTGATCTCGATTACCGACCAGTTTGGCCGGGTGACCAGCATTGTGCGGTTGGGCGACGGCACAGCCAGTGCCATCGTCTCCCCGACGGTCTGCGTACCGAGCTAAGCATCGACAGCCTTAACCAGCTCACCAAGATGAACTATCCCGGTAACGAATCCTTCTCATTCGAGTACGGCAACAATGACGGTCTGCTGACCGCCAAGGTTGAACCGAACGGCAACCGCTTCGAGCATTTCTTCGACACCAATGCAGCATGGCCTCCTTACCCGAACCACCAGTCCGGCAAACGCTCTATCGACATGTTGCCCCTAATGGAAGCCTGCGTGGTGACGGTGAAAAACTGTTGGAGGGTAAACGAAAATAAACTTGTAATGACGGCTAGATGGGATGAAAAGAAGACGCTACTTTGCACTTGGTTGCACGAATGTTGGGGTTACCCCAACTACGTCGTCGCCAAGCGTTTCACAAAACGGCAACAGATGCAGTGGAGCCCGAAGGGAGCCCATTTGCTCTTGCAGATGAGGACACGGGTACTTAACGGGGAATTAGAACAAACGTTCCGGGATTGGCATCCCGGTTTTCGGGTGAGGGGCGATACAAAACTCACAGTCGCGGCTTAGCCTCCCCTGGTTTTGCATGCTCTCTGATCCCTTGGTGAAAACCTCAAGACTCTCTCTGGCTATAGCAAGTTCTTCATTGGTGGGGATGATCCAGATCTGGATTCGGCTGTTCGCGCTACTTATCAGGACTGGTTCTTTCTCACATCGGAGGTTGGCAGCTATATCGAGTTCTATGCCGAACTGCTCGAGCCCGGTCAACGATTTCTGTCTGACAATGGCATCATTCTCGCCTATTCCGGCGGTAAAGACGATGGCATCGACATGGCCAAGTACTGCCAGGTAGGCGCCGATGTACTTGCGGTTCCGGTAAGTCTGGACCTCAAGGGCCAGGAGTGCCCGTTCGTTGCCGGTCTGGATCGCGGCATGAATATCGCGCATGTCGTTCATGCCGCAGAGGCCCTTGAGACCGGAGTCATTGTTCAGCATCCGGTCGATGGCTTCAATATCCATGCCGGCGTTTCTGGCAAGAAATGAGTGGATGGCCGGATCAACATCGCCACTGCGGGTGCCCATGACCAGGCCTTCCAAGGGGGTCATGCCCAGCGTCGTATCGATGCTCAATCCCTGTTCGATAGCAGTCATGGAGCAGCCGTTACCCAAATGGATAGTGATGAGGTTGCATTGCCCAAGTTGCCTGCCAAGCAGCCTGGCACACTCGCCGGCGACATATTTATGCGAAGTCCCGTGAAAACCATATCTGCGAATTCTATGACGTTCATACATTTCGTAGGGCAGGGCATAGAGATAGGCCCGGGCGGGAATCGACTGGTGAAAGGCGGTGTCAAAGACGGCAACCTGCGGGATGCCGGGAAAGAGTTCCCGGGCCACTCTGATACCGTCGAGGTTGGCGGGATTGTGCAACGGCGCCAGTGGGCTGATTCTTTCAATAATGGCGATCAGCTCATCGTTGATCAGGGTCGGGTGGCGCACATATTCGCCGCCGTGCACCACTCGATGGCCGATGGCATCGATGTCGGTGAAATCCCGGATGACCCCCTTGTCCGGGTCGGCCAGGAGGTTGATCACCAGGCGCATACCGTCCTCGTGATCGGCAATAGGGCGTTCGAGTCTCAGTTTCCGGCACCGGTCCGTACCCGGTCTGAGTGTGCACTGCAGCAATCCTTCAGATTTGCCGATCTTTTCCACCAGCCCTGTTGCCAGGAGTGATTCGTCCTCCATGTCAAGGAGTTGGAATTTGATTGATGAACTTCCGGAGTTAATAACCAAGATTCGCATTTTTTCGCCCCTTTTTCGGCCTGAGCCTGGATCGTGGTAATGACCACGGTATTGAGCATTATAGTAAGACCGAACATGGGGATTGCCTCAGTCTGAACTCGACAGGTTGAGGCAATCCATCTCTCAAAATACGTAGGTGAAGCTCAGGCCAACCATGACCTCTTCCTCGATCCCGCCGAGATCCTTGGCGTCGTCGCTCAGCGGCACGGAATAGGTGACGGCCGGAGTGAGGCTTATTTTTTTGTTGATCGACCAATCGACGGCGGCGCGAAATTCGGCCATCTGGAAATTGCTGTAGGCTTCACTGGTTGAATAGTTTTCAGCATTGTAACCTACGGTGCTGCCCAGGCTCAGGCCCAGGTTTTCCATCAGGCTGAAACGGTGACTCACCCCGAGAGTCGCCCACACCCCGGTTTCAGTTGACGCATCCCAGTCGTAATATACTTTCAAGGTGGGTGCCAGCAGGGTGTTCAGGGTACAGGCCACATAGAGTTCGTTGGTGTCCGGGACTCCATCGTAGACGTAGTAGGCGTTGCCAAAACTTAATGATACCAAATCATTAACGGCGTAGGTGTAATCAAGGGTGATGTCAGTCTCGGTCACTTCGCTGGAATTTTCATCGTAATTAGCCCACAAACTGACTTTAAAGCCGCCAAAACCCAAGTCGAGTCCGGGTTGGACCACAAAATCGGCGTTAGGCAGGACATCGATACCACGGGAAAGATACATGTTGTTGACTCCGACATAGACATCGCCTGTTACAGCGGCCTCTTCAGCCATGGCGTTCAAGCCGGTGGAAACGAGCAGGGTTGCGGTTGCCACAATGATATAGAACTTTTTCATCTGATCTCCTCGAATAATGACTGTGTTATGTGCATTGCATTGAAAACCACGAATTCGCGATAAAATTATTTTTTTATGTTGCCACCTCCTTTGCTTACGGATACCGATTGATCGGGGCGCTAGCTTTCCTGAAAAAGCCGTGCCGTTTGGTCGTTACAGTAGGGTTTGCTTCAGCTCCCCGGCGGGAGACGGGATCACCACATGGCTGACCACCGGGCTCGTTTCGCGAATACGTTCGATTCCGGCTTGTACCGAGGCCTCTACTGAGGCGACATCGCCGGTCAGGGTGACGAAGGCCTTGCCCGCCAGTCCTGCAGCAGAGCGGATTTCGATGAGCTCGACCTGGCCCGCCTTGGCGGCGGCATCGGCGGCGAGAATGCAGGACGCGGTGGAGTACGTCTCTATCACCCCGAGGGCCTGGATCTGCAGGACCGTGCCGGTGCCGGCAAGGGCCGGCAGGATTGCCGGATGGATACTGGCGAGGGTAAACCAGTCGATGACCATCTCGCCGCCGGTCCGGCGGCCGACGTCAACTGCTGTGGTCACCGAGCCGGTATCGCCACCAACCATGATCAGGTAGCGTCCCGGACAGGTGGTGCGGGCGATAAGCAGCTCGATCGCGGCTGCCTTGATCATGGTGTCGGCGGTGAGGATGCCGATGGCAATACTGTTCAGTTCTACGCAGCCTATCGTTTTCAGGGACATGGCAAGCCTCGGTTGGTGGATTCGATGGTGATGGCGGTTTCGGTCACCGAGGTAACCCGGCCGTCAATACTGGCATGAATGCGGGCACCAAGGGCCTGGCCGGGAATATCGCCGATCAGATCGCCGGTCGTAACAATCTCGCCGCGGGCCACCACGGGCACGGCCGGTGCGCCGATATGCTGCTGCAGGCGGAGAATGACGCGGGACGGCCTGACTTCCCGGGTATCGTAAGCCGGGTGGCTGTGATAAGCGGCGAGACCAAGCCGCTCAAGCAAACGGCTGGTCGGGATTTTGCGTTCCTGCCGTAACGCCCTGAGTTGCATGGGCGCATTGCCGGGCTGCCACCTAATCCCTTTGGCACGCAGCTCCTGTTTGATTTGGGCATTGATCTCGCGGGGCGAAAGGAGCATCGGGCAGGCATATTTTTCACAGATGCCGCACTCGGAGCAGAGCAGGGCCTCGCGGGCAATCTCTCCGGTCAGCAGCTGCGTCCCGAAGCCGCGCATCAGTTTATGGGGATGGAGGGAGTGGCCGAGCAGATAGCGTGGGCAGAGATCTGTGCACATTGTGCACTGACAGCAGACTGTCTGGGTGAACCGGCGCAGTTTCTCGGGATCCATGACTTTCGCCCGTACCACGTTATGATCATCCGGCAGCACCAGGATGCCGCTGGTGGTTTTGGTGACCGGTTGATCACTGTCGGCCAGGACCCTGCCCATCATCGGTCCGCCGTCGATGATTCGAAAGGCGCGAACCGTCGCCCCACCGGCCAGGGCGATGATGTCGCCGACCGGGGTTCCCACCGGCACCCGCAGGACCAGGGGGGTCCGAACTTCCCCGGCGACGGTGAGAAAGCGATGGGTGACCGGCAGGCCGGCCGCCGCCCGGTCGATATTACAGAGGGATTCAACGTTGGCGACCAGAACGCCGACCTGCAACGGCAGACCGGCCTCCGGGACCGTGCGGCCGAGCACCTCGTTGACCAGCACGTGCTCATCGCCGGCCGGGTAAAAATCACCCAGCTCAAAAAACGTCAAGCGGTCATCGACGGCTACGGCCCGGCGCAACTCGGCAACGGCCCCCCGGTGTTTCCCTTTCACACAAACGATACCGCGAGCGGCGCCGGTATGATCGAGAACACGCACAAGGCCGTGGAGCATGCTCGCCGCCTCGTGCTCCATCAGCACGATATCACTGGCGAGGAGCGGCTCGCAGGAAGCGCCGTTGACCAGCACCGTGTCCACCTTGGCCTGCACCTTGACATGGGTGGGAAAGCCGGCACCGCCGGCGCCGACCACCCCGGCCTTTCTGATCAGTTCATCGAGTGCTGCCGGCATGGTCGATTCTCCGTAATCCACTGTTTTCCCGTTCAATCCCCATCTCCCGCCGGCCCTTACTGATCCTGCCAGTCGGCCGGATAGGTCACGTACATAAAGCGGGTTGAATCCGGGGTGCTGAAGGTAATCGACGAGTTTTTCGGGATAAGCAGGATGTCGCCGGCCCTGGCCGTAACGGTGCGGCCGTCGATGCGAATATCGAGGATGCCGTCGATGATATAGTCGATTTCATCGTACTTCAGGGTCCAGTCAAATGAGGAACCGCCGCGCATCGCCATGATGCCGGAGCCGAGCCGGGGGCTTTCAGCCCGGCTGAACACATCCTGGATAAACACCTGGGTACCGGGCTTACCGGTGTCAAAAGGCGGTGGATCTATCGTGGTGGCCCGGACGGCGATGATGCCGCTGGCTGCATCCACCTGTTTATTGATTTCCTGGCTGCGATTGCCAAGGGTTTCGCTGATCACTTTGCGGATCAGCTGCTCAAGGGTCTTTTCATCAAGGGTCATGGTTTACCTCATCGACTTCCGGGACAATCCTTCAGGTGACACTGCACATCCTGAGACCTTATCCCCTGGATAAAAAACGCTTATTCCTGGATCGGTTTGGCGATCGGCAGGATTGCCTCCACATCGCCATGGGGTCTTGGAATCACATGGACGCTGACCAGTTCTCCAACCCGGGTTGCGGCGCTGGCCCCGGCCTCGGTGGCAGCTTTGACCGCGCCGACATCGCCCCGAACCATGACTGTGACCAGCCCACTGCCAACCTGTTCCCGGCCGATCAAGCGGACATTGGCGGCCTTTACCATGGCGTCGGCTGCTTCAATGGCGGCGACTAAACCCCTTGTTTCTATCATTCCCAGTGCATTCATGGTCATTTATCTCCTGTGTTGGTTTTTAGTGCCTTAGAAATTCATTTCTTGTTTTTTAATGAATTTCGTGAAGGCACTTATACCCCCTTGTGGGGTGTTAGTTGACTGACGATGTTCAGACAGACCGCCTCCCGGCGGGTTTTATCGGTAATCCCCATGGTGATCATAATCTCCTCGGCCCGGACCAAAACCCGACACAGCGAACCCGGGCCGGTCGCCTGACAATCGGCTGCCGACGGGCAAGCTTTGGTGGCGTCACGGCAGCACGTGCTTTGCTGGCTGCTCAATGCAACCTTCTGAAGGGCCTCTTGGGCACCTGGCGGCTTTGTTCCAGGTCGCGGTCCGTAGCTGATCGCTATGCCGCGATTGCGCAGCAGGTCTTTGGCGCCCGGACTGAGGATCATATCCTTGGTAATAACAATGGTCTTGGTATCTATTTCGATGTGGGCGTCAACATTGTGAGCGCCGATTAAGTGCTTTGCCATACTTTCACCCCAGTATCCTGGTCAGTTCACCCAGCACGGCCTGGTCCGGTGCCGCCAGGACCATCGTGTCGATGAGGTTGTTTGCTAAAACGTCCACTGCCGCTCTCACGCCGGCCTCGACCGAGGACAGTTCGCCGCAGAAAACACAATACGATTTGCCGTTGATACCCTGGCCGGTCACCAGTTTCGCCAGGCTGACGGCGGCAGCCTTCACCGCGGCATCGGCGGCGACAATCCCTGAGGTGGCGGTCCTTGCTTCGACAACGGCGATGGCCTGGCCTAGCCGCACGCCGGAAGGTCGGCGCAGCGCATCAAGGACTTCGCTGCTGACTTGGGGAATGAGATATTTGCCGATGATTCGCGATCCGTCTTCGGCGGCAACGGCCAGAGCCGCTGCCACCGCCGCCCTATCCCCTTCGACCTGGATCATATAGCGCCCACCGCAGATCGTCGTGGCACGAAGCAGGTTGACGTCAGCCTCCTTGACCATGCGATCGGCAAGACCCACGCCGGCGGCGATACCGGCCGTTTCGACAAGTCCCAGGGCCGGCATCAGTCGCGGGAAATTTCTACGGCATCAATGATGCCAATGATGGTTGCATCAACCGGTGCTTGGTTCACCGCTATCGACTTGCGGGCGGCGCTGCCTGTTGCCACCAGTACCTTCTCGCCGATACCGGCACCAACAAAGTCGACGGCCACGAGGGTATCGAGATCTTTGTCGGAAAAAGGATCGATGCGTTGCACGACCATCAGTTTTAAACCGTTCAAGGATTCCTCCTTGCGGGTAGCCCAAACATTACCGATAACTTTACCTATGAGCATAGTGCCCCCTATTTTCGTTCGAGAAGCAAATGGTTGTCCCGCGCGCAGTCTACGGCAAGCGGAGTGAGGCGCCAGGTGCGGCCAACCTGCAGACGAGTGACGCCATCGGCCAGCAGGGCCCGGATGTCGCGTTCGGTAATCAGCCGTCTGTCGGTGAAAGTTTTGTCCGGCTGGACTGGGCGGTATGGCCGGATGCCAAAATCGGCCAATTGTTGTGCCTGGGATTCATAGAGTCTGTACAAGGCCGGCGGCGCTGTTTCACGGTAGCGCCTGTGTTCGTAGGCCAACACCTCGATGGGGCGACCGGCCAGCACCTCGGCGAGCACGGCCTGCGCCACCGGGTCGCTCGCCGTGCCCCGGGCAAGATCTGCCAGCTGGGCGATGCGCAGGAAAGGCATGATCCGCCGGGTCGCCTGGGGTGGCAGGTCGGGGTCGTCGCAGTACACCAGCCGGTCGCCGTCCAGCTCGACCGGCAACTGCAGCTGGGCCGCTGCCGTCCTCGGTGCCAGAATGAGGGTGGTCCGCCTTGTATCCTGCTGCAGGTGCCGATGAATTTCGCCGGTTAAGCGGCTGATTAAGGCTTCAATATCCATGACTTTGTTCTCTTTGACCGGCAATGATATGGCCCGATTTATCAGGTTCCCAGCCACAGGCGTTGCCTTCATCAAAATCGATGTGCATGGCCAGGCGAAAATCGTCGGCGACCCGGACCAGGACATCTTCAAGGATCAACGGCCGCTCGCAGTCCATGCGCACCCGCACCAGCTGCCGATCTTTTATCCCTTGTTGCTGTGCATAATCGCTTGGCATATGGATATGCCGGGCGGCGACAATAACTCCCTCGTCGAGACCGACCAGGCCCTGGTGGGAGGCCAGGATAATCCCCGGTGTCCCGGGCAGATTGCCGGAATTCCGGATGGGTGCCCGTACCCCGAGAGTGCGCGCGTCGGTGAGAGAGATCTCAACCTGGGTCCGATTACGGCTCGGGCCGAGGATCGCCACATTATCGAGGATTCCTTTCGGCCCGATGAGCCGCACCCGCTCCTTGCAGAGAAACTGGCCCGGTTGGCTGAGTGGCCGATCAAAGGTGAGATCACTACCGAAAAGTTGGTTGGCATGTTCAGCACTGAGATGAATGTGGCGGGCGGACAGCTCTACGGGAATGGCCCGGCCGTTCATCCGGTCGATCATGGCCACGACCCCTGCGACAATCGTGTGCACCAGGGAGGCATCGATGGTTTGCGGGTTCATTGGTATGCTCCTGTCTGCCATTTCAGCATCATCACATAGACCGCACTGCTCATCCGGTTGAGGGCTAAAAGCAGATCGGGTCGTTCAACCCTTGCGCCGTGAACAAAGGCGGTAACCGCCGCCAGTTCGACCTTGCGTACCTCGGTGCGCAAGAGATTCAATTCAAGCAGCATCCGGTCCATCCGGTGGTCGGGAAGGACATGCCCGATGCCGAAATGACGTTGGGGATGATGAGATCTGTCGCGTAGTTCCGCCTCGTTACAGCTCATCATCTCAACCTTTTCGAGCGGGACATTCAACACCTCCGACTTAAGGATATTCCGGCTGAGGTCAAGTACATCAGCGAGGTCGGCCACCAGCGCCGCCTTCTTACCGGCCAGTTTCTGGAGGAGAATGATTTCGGCCTGAAGGTGGTCGAGAAGGCCGCGCAGAAGGATGCGTGGATGATCTTTGACCACCAGGGTATGGCCGTGCAATTGGGTCATGTGCTCCGCTTTCTTGGCGGCACCGGTCCCAAGGCTCTCGACCGGCCGGCGTCCGTTCTGAGCATGCTCGCCGGTCGTACGCTTGACCGTCACCCGCATCTCTTTGAGATACTGGGTTGCAGCCGGGGTTAAAATCTGCCCGGTTTCGAGAGCAATGGACTCAGGAGCACCCGGTCTGAAAGTGCTCCTGAGATAGGCTTCGGTGATGACTTTCATGGCCTGCTCGAAGGTGCTGTCTTACAGGATACTTTCCACATCGCCATGGGGGCGGGGAATGACATGCACGCTGACCAGCTCGCCAACCCGTTCCGCTGCGGCCGCACCAGCATCGGTGGCGGCTTTGACCGCGCCGACATCGCCACGGACCATGACGGTCACCAGTCCGGCCCCGACCTGCTTGCTACCGACCAGTTTAACGTTGGCGGCTTTGACCATGGCGTCCGCTGCTTCAATTGCGCCGACGAATCCTCGTGTTTCAATGAGTCCTAATGCATTTCCTGACATGTTTTTCTCCTGTTTCATCTAGTGTTTATTGGTGAATCATCTCTGATGGTCATTTTTAGGTCATGGCCTTGATCTGGGTCATGATCATTTTGGTGAGCCGGTCGATATCCAACTCTGCTGCCACGGGGGGCGGACTGATTGTGGATTCCGCTACAGGATCAACCATCCCGTAGGCAACCCGCCGGATGTTGAACAGGTGGAGGGTATCGACATTGTCCGAGGTGGAACTGCCGCCCACCGTTCCGCAGCCAAGGGTGAGCGACGGAGTGAGATTGGTGCTGAGACCAACGGCTCCATGGGTTGTGGGGGTGTTGACCAATAATCGCGACACCGGCTTTTTCAGGGCAAACTGGCGAATGACTTCTTCATTGTTCGAATGGATACCCAGGGTATGGCCGATACCGCCCTGCTCGAGCAGTTTGAAACACAATTCGCAGGCCTCCTGCCAGTCGGCCACGGTGTAGAAACCGATCAGGGCGCAGAGCTTTTCCTTGGAGAAGGGGTACCCAGGGCCGACCCCTTCCTCTTCGCATACCAGCAGCCTGGTTCCTGCTGGGATGCTGATTGCGGCAAGCGCGGCGATGGTCTCGGCGTTCTTGCCGACAATGGCCGGGTTCATACTGCCGTCGGGACGCTCCATAATGGCCTTTACCCGCCGGAGAGATTCGCCGGTAAGGAAGTAGCCGCCGGCGGCAATAAGCGTGGCCTTCACCTGATCAGCGCGGATTCGTTCTGTGATGATGGCCTGCTCGGAGGCGCAGACCGTGCCGTTGTCGAACAGTTTGCTGACCATGATGCGGCGGATGGCGGCGTCGATATCGGCGCTCCGTTCGATATAAACCGGCACGTTTCCGGCACCGACACCGAGGGCCGGGGTGCCGGAACTGTAGGCCGCTCGGATCATCGCCGGTCCGCCGGTGGCAAGGATCAGATCGGCCCGGCGCATCAGCTCGCGGGTGCCGTCGACAGAAGGGTAGCACATCACCGTGACCAGATCGGCGGGCAGCCCCTGCTCGACCAGAACACCCTGGACCAGTTCAACGACCGCCGTTATGCATTTCAAGGCACTTGGATGGGGGCTGAAGACGACGGCGTTGCCGGCCTTGAGGCTGATCAGGCTTTTATAGATCGTGGTGGAGGTCGGGTTGGTCGACGGGATCAGGGCGGCAATGACTCCGGCGGGTGTGGCAATCTCGATGATGCCCCTTTCCCGGTCTTCGCGGAGAACGCCGATGGTTTTCAAGGGGAGGATATGCTGCCGGATTTTTTCGCTGGCCAACAGGTTTTTTTGGACCTTGTCCTGCCAGCGACCAAAGCCGGTCTCGGCCACGGCCATTTTTGCCAGCTCTTCGGCCTTGGCGGAAGCTTTACGGCCGACGGCCTCGACCAGATCGTCGATTTGCGCCGGGTTCAGTTTGGCAAGGCGGGTCAGCGCGCTCCTGGCGCAGCGTACCAAGGTCCGTGCTTCCTGGA
>JAUYSF010000457.1 GCA_030696435.1 Desulfoprunum sp.
CTGTTTTTTGGCATTCTGAAAAAGCGCCATAAAATTGATCGGTTCCATAAGGAAAGGTGTAAATCCGCCATCAATGGAAACCTGACTGACAATCTGTCTGGTAAAGGGAAAAAGCAGAGTCGGGCAATCCACCTTGAGGACCATGTCGAGATGTTCTGCCGGAATGTTTTTCAGAAGGAAAACTGCGGCGTGCTCAACCTCGAGAACAAACATTGCCTTCTCATCATCTTGAGATACCACTTTTGCTGTAATGTGTAGAGCGACTTCCCAGTGGTCATCATCCACCTTCTTGTTGTTCAAGTTAAGATTAAGCTCAACTTTTGGCTCGGATTTCTGAGGAGTGATGAAAACCTCCGGGGCAAATGGATTTTCAAAGGAGAGATCCTTAATATACATTTTCTGCATCCGAAACTCAGGTCGAGCCACATGCTCTACATTTTCGTTATTTTCAGACATTCTACACCTCGTTGTATTTTTAATTGCAAAATCATTTCCCTAGGCCATTGCAAGGGAGACCTCCAAATTGTACGTCGGCATTAAACTGCACTTGCCCTTATCTAGCAAGCTTTTCAAAAAAACACCCCTGCCTTCAGAGAATCGGCGCAAGAAATCTACCCGTATGGGAATCCGTGTTGAGAGCAACGACTTCAGGTCTGCCACAGGCAATAATCTTGCCGCCGCCGTCTCCCCCTTCCGGTCCAACATCGATAATCCAATCTGCTGTCTTTATTACATCAAGATTATGCTCGATAACCACAACAGTATTTCCCTGATCAACCAACCGGTTGAGGACGTTGAGAAGATGCTGAATATCTGCCGGGTGCAATCCTGTCGTCGGTTCATCAAGTATATAGAGCGTCTTGCCACTGCTTCTGCTTGATAGTTCTCGGGCCAGTTTGACCCGCTGGGCTTCTCCGCCAGACAGGGTCACCGATGATTGCCCGAGGGTAATATATGACAGCCCCACATCGTAAAGGGTTTGTAACCGGTTTTTTATAGCTGGGACATTTCTGAAGAATTCCAAGGCCTCTTCAATGGTCAGGGCCAGAATTTCATGTATATTTTTCCCCCGATACGAAATATCAAGGGTCTCAAGATTGTACCGTTTCCCATGGCACTTTTCACAACGAACGTACACATCAGGCAAGAAATGCATGGCAATCTTGATCTCACCCTCGCCATCACAAGTCTCGCATCTTCCACCTTTAATATTGAAGCTGAAACGGCCAGCACTATAGCCCCTCACTCTTGACTCCGGCAACCGAGCAAACAGCTCCCTAATCGGTGTAAACACCCCGGTATAAGTTGCGGGATTGGACCGCGGGGTTCGACCTATCGGGCTCTGATCAATGTCCACCATTTTATCTATCGCCTCTAGCCCTTGAAGTGAAGCCCCATCAATTTCCACTGTACCTGATTTCTTGCCAAGCCCCTTTTTAGCAAGCCTGTACAATGTCTCGATCACAAGTGAGCTCTTTCCTGAACCGGAAACCCCTGTGACACAGGTCAACACTCCCAGAGGGAAGGCGACAGTGACCCCCTTTAAATTATTAACTGAGGTATTTTGAATTATCAAAGCCGGTTTCATCTTTGGTGGAACAGGCCTCCGATGAACAGGCACAGCAATTAATTTTTTGCCGGAAAGATAGGCGCCTGTAACCGAATATTCGCTGGCCAAAAGCCCGGATACCGGTCCGTTATAGACCACTTCACCACCATGCACTCCAGCCCCTAGGCCCATATCTAGGACATGGTCGGCAGCGAGGATCGTGTCGGTATCATGCTCGACGACTATCACAGTATTACCGAGATCCCGTAATTCAAGAAGGGTGTTCACCAGTTTCTGATTGTCACGCTGGTGCAAACCAATACTCGGCTCATCAAGAATATACAGAACCCCAGCCAGCCTTGAGCCTATCTGTGAGGCCAGCCGAATACGCTGGGCCTCCCCCCCCGACAAGGTGCCAGCCCGTCTTTCCAAGGAGAGATAGCCAAGACCGACATCTTCGAGGAAAGCGAGTCTATCAACGATCTCCTTAAGAATCGGCTCACCGATCTGTCGTTCTCGTCCTTTGAAAGGCAGAAGGGGCAGTTCGGCAAGAAGTTTTTCGATCGACAGGCAGACGAGGGCATGTATAGACCACTCACCGACGCGAAAGGCGAGTGCCTCGGCCTTCAATCGTGCTCCTCGGCAGAGAGGACAGGTCTGCTCATTCATGAATTTACCGAGTTCTTCACGGATCATATTTGACTGAGTTTCATGAAATCTTCGGTCCAGCTGGGGAATAACACCTTCGAACGTTCTCTCATCAGTCATGGTCCGCCGTTCATTCCGATACTGAAAGCGTATGTCTTCTTTACCCGAGCCATAGAGGATAGCCTTCTGAGCCTTGGCGGATAATTCAACAAAAGGAGTATCGAGAGAAAAGCTATAATGCTCAGCAACAGCTGCGAGGATCTGACCGGTATAGGAGTTTTCTTTTCGCCATCCCCAAGGAGCAATCGCCCCCTCAACGATACTTTTACCATCGTCAGGAACTACCAAGGCAGGATCGAAAAACTGTTTAACCCCGAGCCCACTGCATTCCGGGCAAGCCCCCTGTGGGTTATTAAAAGAAAAAAGCTGGGTTGATGGCTCCGGAAGTGATATCGAACAAGTGTGACATGCCGCAAATTCACTGAAAAGTTGCTCCTTCTCGCTTTCGACAAATTGCACCAAAAGGAAACCACCTGAGAGTTTCACCGCAGTGCTGACGGAATCAGACAACCTCTGACGGACAGAATCTTTGATTACCAGCCGGTCTACAACAACCTCAATTGTATGCTTTTTATTTTTCTCAAGATCGGCAATTTCCTCGGTGGGCAGAACATTCCCATCTACACGGACACGGACAAATCCTTCTTTGCGGACACGCTCAAGGAGCTGTTCATGCCTACCTTTTTTATCGGCAACTAGAGGGGCTAAAAGGACAATCTTTGTGCCCTCTTTCTGAGCCAGCAGGATATCCACCATGTCTTCGACCGATTGCGCCTGAATCTCACTGCCACACTCAGGACAATACGGACGCCCACACCTGGCAAACAGAAGGCGTAAATGGTCATAAATCTCGGTAACGGTTCCAACGGTTGAACGGGGATTTTTGCTCGTTGTTTTCTGCTCGATGGAGACGGCTGGAGAAAGGCCTTCCAGGGCATCGACATCAGGCTTATCCATCTGTCCGAGAAATTGACGGGCATACGTTGATAATGATTCGACATAACGACGCTGACCTTCGGCGTACAGCGTATCAAAAGCCAGTGTCGATTTTCCTGAGCCAGAAAGGCCGGTAAAGACCACCAACTTATTACGAGGCAAGTCGACATTAATATTTTTTAGATTATGCATCCGAGCACCTCGGATGCTGAGTATCTTGGGTTCCATCGAAATATTTCAGGGGAAGAAGATTGACTGCGGATGATCAAAGAGGGTCAGAACAGATTACTGTGATCGATTTTTATGCAACGATCCATGATGACGACAAGGCCATTACGCCTGGCAAATTCAGCAGCCTCCAGATTTATGATACCAAGTTGCATCCATATGGCACCGGCGCCTAACTTCACTGCTTCCTCAACAATGGGAAGAACATCTTCCGAACGCCTGAAAATATCAACTATATCAATTTTTGCAGGAATGGCGGAAAGCTGCGCATAGCAGGGTTGATCGAGAATTTCAGTATGCCCTGGATTGACGGGAAAGATGGTGTAACCTACCGACAAGAGGTAGCGCCCGACCATGTTGCTTGGTCGATTTTCCTTGGGAGAGAGCCCGACCATGGCAATGGTTTTGGCGCAACGCAAAAGCTGCCCCACCTCAACATGTGGATTGAGTAAAATCATATGCTGTCAGTAGCCCAAAATGTGCAGAAACGCCAGACAGAAAAAGGAGAAAAAAGATTTACCCCCGAGAAGTGCTATGGTAGCCTGTCTAAATATAATGATGAGCCCATGGACAAAAGTCAAGAGAGCAATTATATACTCTGACACTATTCAAAACATACAAAACTGGTCAATCGACTCTCTGCCAGCCAAGTACAGCCTCCCGCTTTCCGCAACACGAATAAGAGGAAAATCGATGAACTTTCAGGATATTATTTTTAACCTCAGCACCTACTGGGCTGATCAGGGTTGCCTTATTCAGCAACCCTATGACATGGAGGTCGGTGCCGGAACCTTCCACCCCGCGACCCTACTCCGCTCTCTGGGACCTGAACCCTGGAAGGCCGCCTATCCGCAGCCTTCAAGACGGCCGACTGACGGTCGCTACGGCGCCAATCCCAATCGCTTGCAGCACTACTATCAGTATCAGGTTGTCCTCAAACCTTCTCCTCTCAATGTCCAAGAGCTGTACCTCGGCAGTCTCGAACGATTTGGCCTGAATCTGAGAGAACACGACATCCGTTTTGTCGAAGACGACTGGGAGTCTCCGACCCTTGGAGCCTCAGGATTGGGCTGGGAGGTCTGGCTCGACGGAATGGAAATCACCCAGTTTACCTATTTTCAACAGGCCGGGTCTATCGACCTGCATCCCACAACGGTCGAGATCACCTATGGCCTCGAACGCATTGCTATGTACCTGCAAGGTGTGGAAAGTGTCTACGATATCGCCTGGAACAACACTGTGAGCTACGGTGAAATCTTTCATCAGGCAGAAATCGAGTTCTCTACCTTCAATTTTGAAGAGGCAAATGTCGAGAGGCTTATGATGTTCTTTAACATCTACGAAGAAGAGGCTCACAAGCTTGTTGAGAAAAAGCTGATCCTGCCGGCCTACGACTACTGCCTCAAGTGCTCACACACCTTCAATCTCTTGGATGCCCGCAAAGCGATAAGCGTTTCTGAGAGGACCCGCTATATAGGAAGGATCAGGAATGTCGCACGAAAGGTGGCAGAATGCTATGTTGCCCAGCGAGAAGAGATGGGGCATCCTCTCATCAAGAAATAATGGCGGAAGTGCATGGGAATCGAACCCACCTAACAGGCTATTAACCCGCTACACCGGATTTGAAGTCCGGGAAGGCCACCAGTGCCCTGTCCACTTCCGTAGGTGCTGATCAAAACAAAGAAGAGTAATATACTAATTAGTATTGACCTTGAAAACAACTTTTTATTATAATACCCAATTCACCGATCCCCATGAAGAACAAATGCGTCTTCCGCACAGAGGATTCAGCGGGACGAAAGCCCTCTGAAAGGGATCCACAACTTCTACAACTATCAGAAAGACAGCCCA
>JAUYSF010000458.1 GCA_030696435.1 Desulfoprunum sp.
CAACCAGCGATTTGAGCAACGATTAAACCGTTGGTATGACCTGACCGCACGGTTTCCGCAACAACTGTATGAGATGGACAAGGTGGAATACCTTGCCAACAAGAGACGGGAGCATAACAATCAGCTCATACTTCAGAAAAAACCGACCAACTGAGTCCTAACTCATTTAGCACTCCATTATGGGCGGTGATGATGGCTTCTCCAAAGGCCCATGAATAATCTACGAGTCCATGCAGTTGCGGTACCGGCAGCGAGCTGATCGAGAAGAAAATGGTCATATACCACCACTGGTTAAATATGACCTTCCTGCATTGCCCTGCTTGCCTGCCTTGTTAATACTTTCCATCCTAATTTTTCATTAAATATTAAATTGATAGCCAGCATAGTGCGTGCTGCTTCAACCTGGCATAAGGATTGCTTGAATGTAAAGAATTGCAGAACAGCACGAATGGCCAACGAGGAGAGAGGAAAAGTTCAAGTTACAGTCAACAACACAAGGAGAGAAAGGATGAAGAAGAAATTATTACTGTTATTGGGTGTGTGTCTGGTTGTGACGTCTGCATCGTCTGCCTTTGCAGCTGTAACGCTCAAACGCCTGGGGGATCATCCCTTTATTCGTCCGGCCATGACCACTGAGGCGGATCTTCGGACCATGGTCGAAAAACACAGCGCGGATCTGCAGGCAGGTTTTGCCAAAGCGGGGACTCCAGAGCTGTTCCCGGAGTTTATGAGCCAGTTTCCAAACGCAAAAATTGAGACCGTCCAGGTTGCTCCAGGACAACGATTCGATTGGATGCTCTTCCGGAAGAATGGTAAAGGTCCGGTCAAGACGGTTAAGGATGTGACTTGGGGTGGCGACGCTCCTTTTGATGCCTTCAAATTCTATATTGACAAGGACGGACAGCGTTACGAGTTCATTGTTCCCAGCATCTGCGGCAATCTGAGCTTGATGGCCGTCGAGGCTATCCCGGCCCAGGCCAATCTAGAGCCTGTCTGCAACATGAAACTGTCCAGCTCAGAGATCAAGTGCGGCCAGGTAATCACTGTCGATGCAAGCGGTTCCACTGATGCTGACGGCACCATTGCTGAGGTAGTCTTCCAACTGCTTGATTCCTCCAATGCAGTTGTGACCGAAAAGATCGATAACGAGGCACCGTTTGTCCAGGAATTCACCATTCCTTGTGAATCACCCCGTTACACTGTCAAGACTGTGGTGATTGACAGCAATGGCGCCAAGTCGAGCCCTGCTGATTGCACCCAGACCGTAACAACGGTTGCGCAGCTTAGAGGTGGGCCGGTGGTTGATGTCGGTCTTGCCCATCAGTTTGACCCGGCCAACTACGCTTTTGCCCGCGTTGGTTATGAGTTTCCGTTGACTGATAAACTCACCGCAATGGGCCTTATCGGTGGTTTTGCCAAATTGGACGGAGACGACGGTGACAGCTCCTTCACAGCTGATGCCCTGTTGAATTACTACTTCAACGACAAGATGTTCGTTGGTGGCGGAGTTGGATTCTGGTCCGGAAACGATGGTAAGGCCGATTTGATTGTCAATCTGGGCTATCTCGTCTATGAGAAACCGGGTTCCTTCAAGACTTCAATCTTCGTCGAAGGACGTTGCCAAGCCGATGAGCTGATATCCAGTTATGCGAGCCGCCTTGGCGTTGGCGTACGGTTCCAGTTTTAATTATCGGCAAGAATCAGTAAAAGAGTGTCCATGGAATGGCCTGTCCTGTGTAAACAGGATGGGCCATTTTTTTTGGTTCCGCCTCAACCGTATCATTCTCTGGAAACACGCTGAAATGAAAACCCGGTTCGTCTGTTTGATCATGACCATGTATCTGTCCACCGCCTTATTTTCCCCGGCTGCGGCCCAGGAAGAAAACGCGGCCGGGCAGGTCCTGGCCGAGATCAATCTGGCTCGCACCGAACCGCTTCAGTTTGCAGTATTTCTGCACGAGCTGCGCGGGCGTTTCCAGGGAAAGGATTACCGAATACCGGGAACGGCCACCCTTATGGAGACCAGCGAGGGGGTTGACGCTGTTGATGAGGCTATCCAATCCCTCTCCCGGCAGAAACCGCAACCACCTTTGGCATGGTCGGCAGGCCTGGCCGCTGCTGCGGCAGATCTTGCCAAGGAGCAGGCCGGATCAGGCGCCACCGGCCACGGCAGTTTTTGGCGCAGCGGCGGCATGCGGAAACGGATCGAACGGCATGGCACCTGGGTAGGACGGATCGGGGAAAACATCGTCTATAATCCCATCGAACCCCGGAGTATGGTCATGCAGATGATCATCGACGATGGAGTGCCGGGCCGAGGTCATCGGAAAAACCTGTTCAACCCCGCTTTCGGCAGGGCCGGAGTGGCCTGCGGCCCCCATCCCCGCTTCGACGGTATGTGCGTCATCGATTTCTCGGGCCGGTTCAGTGAAGGCGTGCACGAGGAGTGATTCCATTTCCAATACTTCGCCATGGCTCTCGTGCTGTTGATTACCAACCAGCCTGAAAGCGCACTTCCTTTCATTCTCTCTTACAACGTCATGATATTATGATACACCGAACCGAAAAAAAAATGTGGTGGTACCTCCCGGCAACCATCGGCATACTTGCCGTCGCAGGCAGTATCATTTTCTTTGTCTTCCGCAAAGATGCGCCATCCGGCTATATGACCGCGCCGGTCACCAAGGCCGACGTTGAGAATACGGTACTGGCAACGGGCGCAATCGAGGCGAAAAACCTGGTCAGCGTGGGAGCCCAGGTTTCAGGGCAGATCAACGCCCTGAAGGTGGCGCTCGGAGATACCGTGCGTGCCGGCCAACTGGTGGCTGAAATTGATTCCCTGCCCCAGCAAAATACCCTGCGCACCAAAACAGCAGCCCTGGCGGCAGTTCGTGCCCAGCAGGAGGCCAAGGCGGCAAGCCTGCACCAGGCGGAGCTGGCCTTCAAACGGCAGCAGGAGATGTTGCGCGGCGAGGCTGGTTCGCGTGCTGATTACGAGACGGCGGAGGCCCAGCTCAAGGTAATCAGGGCGGAAATCACAGCCCTTGACGCCCAGATCGAGCAGGCAAAGATTGCCGTTGATACCGCGCAACTCGATCTTAATTACACCCGCATCACCTCCCCCATAGACGGGGTGGTGGTGGCGATCGTTACCAAGGAAGGCCAGACCGTCAATGCCAACCAGTCGGCACCGACCATCATCAAGGTCGCCCGGCTCGATATGGTGACCATCAAGGTGGAAATTTCCGAGGCCGATGTGGTCCGGGTCAAACCCGGCCAAAGAGTCTATTTCACCATCCTCGGCGAGCCGGATAAGCGCTACCATACCTCCCTGCTGGCCATTGAGCCTGCCCCTGAAGCCATCGCCAGTGAAAGCAGCAACGCCTCCAGCAGTTCCTCGTCGAGCAGTGCGAGCACAGCTATTTACTACATGGGCATCCTGGATGTCCCCAACCCCGGTGGCAAACTGCGTATTTCGATGACCACCCAGGTAAACATCGTGCTGGCTGAGGCAAAAGATGCCCTGGTCATTCCCTCCGCCGCGCTGGGGGACCAGAAAAAGGATGGCAGCTACACGGTCAGCGTGGAGATGGAACAGGGCGTTCTGGAAAAAAAGCAGGTGCAAATCGGCATAAACAATAACGTCCAGGCCGTGGTGCTGAAAGGCCTTCATGAAGGAGAAAAAGTGGTGATTGGCGACAAACCAGCCTCTGCCACGACCACGACAGCCAGCCGTGGACCAACGTTGAGGATGCATTGATGGCGCCGAAGTTGCTTGAACTACGCGGCGTCTGCCGTGAATATCCCTCCGGCGGCAGCATGCTGAGCGTCCTGAAAGATATTGATCTGACCATCGCCGCCGGCGAAATGGTGGCCATTGTCGGCCCTTCCGGCTCGGGCAAATCCACCCTGATGAACATTATCGGCTGTCTCGACCGTCCCTCCCGCGGCAGCTATCAGGTCGCCGGCCAGGAAACCGGCAGTCTGGAACCGGATGAACTGGCCTATCTGCGCCGCGAACACTTCGGTTTCATCTTCCAGCGCTACCACCTGCTCTCCACCCTGACGGCCCTGGAGAATGTCGAAATCCCGGCCATCTATGCCGGAGTCGACAAACCGAGTCGCCGCGCCCACGTCGCCACCTTGCTTGAGCGACTGGGGATGGCCGACCGGTTGAACCATAAACCCGGCCAGTTGTCCGGCGGTCAGCAGCAGCGGGTTTCCATCGCCAGGGCCCTGATGAACGGCGGCGACGTCATCCTGGCCGACGAACCGACCGGTGCCCTGGATATTGCCAGTGGTGCAGAGGTGATGAAGATCCTCAAGGAACTGCACACCGATGGCCATACCATTATTCTCGTTACCCACGACAGCCAGGTTGCCGGGCATGCCGACCGGATGATTGAGTTGAGTGACGGCAAGGTGGTTGCCGACCGGCGCATCAGGGATCAGATCGAAAATCCTCAGCCCATCCTCAGGAACCCAGCCGGCGACAGCCCCTGGCGGGCGCACTGGGACAGGTTTTGCGAAGCCTTCAGAATGGCCTTGCTGGCCATGACCTCCCATCGCTTGCGGACCATGCTCACCATGCTGGGGATTATCATCGGTATTGCTTCGGTGGTGTCGGTGGTGGCTCTGGGCGAAGGAACCCAACAACGGATTCTCAAGGATATCAGTTCAATCGGCACCAACACTATCAATATCAATCCGGGCAAGGATTTCGGCGATATGCGCTCCGGTAGGATCCGCACCCTCCGCCCCGAGGATGCCGATGCCCTGGCGCAACAGCCCTATGTGGACACCGTCACCCCTTTGGTGTCGTCCTCCAAGACCCTGCGCTACCGCAACATCAGTGTCAGTGGCCAGATCAACGGAGTCGGTGAACACTTCTTCCGGGTGCGCGGCCTGGAACTGGCAGAAGGCCGTTTTTTTGACCGGCAAGCGGTACAGGCCCGGGCCCAGGAGGTGGTTATTGATCAGAACACCCGCACATCGTTATTCGGTTCTTCGGCTGCTGTGGTACTCGGCGAGGTCATCCTCCTTGATAATGTGCCCTGCCGGGTTATCGGGGTCACCAAGAAGAATGAGTCCTCGTTTGGTGACAGCGACAGCCTCAACCTCTGGGTACCCTATACCACGGCCATGGGCCGGATAATCGGTCAGTATTACCTGCGCACCATCACCGTGCGGGTGGCCGACAGCGTCGCCAGTGCCGTGGCCGAGGAGGCTATTACCAAACTGCTCAGCCAACGTCATGGCAGCAAGGATTTTTTCACCTCAAACCTTGACGCCATCCGTCAGACCATTGAAAAAACCACCGAAACCATGACCCTCTTGATCTCCTCCATTGCCCTGATTTCCCTGATTGTCGGCGGCATCGGCGTAATGAACATCATGCTGGTGTCGGTGACCGAGCGGACCCAGGAGATCGGCGTCCGTATGGCCGTTGGTGCCCGCCACAGCGATATCCTGCAGCAGTTTCTGATCGAGGCGGTACTGGTCTGCCTGCTCGGCGGCCTGCTCGGGGTTGGCCTGGCCCTGGGAGCCGGCCTTGCAGTCTCTCTGGCGGGGAGCGATTTCACCATGGTTTTCTCCACTACCGCCATCGTCAGCGCCTTTCTTTGTTCAACCATTATCGGCGTCCTCTTCGGATTTCTGCCGGCCCGCAATGCCGCCCGACTTGATCCGGTGGTAGCCCTGGCCCGAGAATAATATTATGATAAAGCCTCAACAATTCCCCAAAAGCCTCTCTCTGCTCTGTCTGGCGATCCTGTTTGCCGGCGGCTGTGCCACTCCCCTGAAGAGCACCTACCAGCTCCCGGCGGCGACCCTGCCCTCGGCCTGGAATACCCCAGTCGGCGCAGTCGACAGCCAGATGCAGGACCGCTGGTGGCAACGGTTCGGCGATGCCTCCCTCAATCGCCTGGTTGATGAGGTTCTCGCCAGCAACAATGACCTGGCCGCGGCCACCATTCTGGTCCGCCGGGCCTGGCTGCAGGCCGACCAGGCCAACTCGGACCGCCTGCCATCCGTATCGGCCCAGGGTAATGCCGGCATCAGTCGTGGCCTGGGCAATTCAGATCTCGGTGAGACCAAAAATTTCTCTCTTGGCACGGCGGTCAGCTATGAACTCGATCTCTGGGGAAAACTGGGAGACCGCTATGATGCGGCCAGATGGCAGGCCCAGGCAACCGAGGAGGACCGCGCCGCCACCGCCCTCTCTCTGATCGCTACCACGACCTCGGCCTACTGGCAGCTTGCCTATCTCAATGGCCGTATCACCTCATCGGAACAGTCCATCGCCTATGCCCGCAAGGCTTACGAGCTGGTCCAGGTCCAGAAGGCAGCCGGGGCGGTCGATAATGCTGATATCCTTGAGGCCCAGCGCAATCTGGCCAGCCAGGAAGCCGGTCACACCACCCTGCTGCAACAGCGGCAAGAAACCCGCAACGGTCTGGCCATCCTTTTTAACGGCCCGCCCCGCACCTTGCTGACTCAAGAACCGCAGGATCTGGCCGAGGTCAGGCTCCCCGGAGTGGATGCCGGCCTGCCTGCCAACCTGCTCTCCAGGAGGCCTGACCTGCGCGCCGCCGAAGCCCGGCTACGCTCCACCCTGGCCACGACCGACGCCACCAAGGTCAGCTATTACCCCTCGTTGAATCTCACCGGCAATCTCGGTTCCGCCAGCACCGCTCTCCAGCAGCTCCTGAACAACCCCATTGCCAGCCTGGGGGCGCAGCTCGCCTTGCCCTTTATCCAGTGGCGCGACATGCAGCGCAACGTCAAGATCTCGGAGTCCGAGTATGAGGAAGCCATCGTCAGATTCAGGCAGAGCCTGTACAGCGCCATGATGGATGTGGAGAATAGTCTTTCAGCAAGAATGCAGTATCAGGCCCAGGCCCAACAACTCGAACGGGCCTTAGAGTCTGCCCGTGGTGTCGAAGAGCTCAATCTGATTCGTTATAAGGCAGGTGGCATTCCCCTCAAATTCTGGCTCGATGCCCAGGAAAACCGGCGCCAGGCCGAAATTGCCCTGGCCCAGAACCGTTTGGATCAAATCATCAACCACATCACCCTCTCGAAGGCTCTGGGCGGTGATTCGCAGAAGAAAGGCGGCTCCGAAAATGGACTGCCCCTGTTACCACGGGAATTACAGGAATAAGGCGATGAATATCGCTTCATGGCTACCTTGAATAATTGGGTTTCCGTCACTCCCGCGCAGGCGGGAGTCCAGCAAAATCAATACCCTGGATGCCCGCCTGCGCGGGCATGACGGTAATATTCAAGGTTCCCTCATGTTTTGAAAGTGGGCCGGGACAGGAGGAAATTCTGAGATCGTTCCCAAGAACGATTCTTCGCCGAGTGCCACTCGACACTCCAAAATCAGCTCCTCGCAGGAAGGAAAATTAGGGTTTTTCGATATTGAGTTTGCTCATGCGGGCGCGCAAGGTGCTGCGATCGAGGCCAAGGATTTCCGAGGCACTGTTTTTGCCGCTCACCTTCCAATTGGTCTGCTCCAGCACCCGAAGGATATGATCCCGTTCAACCGCTTCCATGGTCATTGGGCTTGTTGATGATACATCCTTGAGAGACTTCTTGAGTTCATCCACCAGGCGCAGTTTGGGACCCGACGAGTTGATCACTGCGCGCTCAAGGACGTTTTCCAGCTCCCGGATATTGCCGGGCCAGTTATACTCTTTCAAGGCCTCCATTACTGTCTCTGGAATGAATTCAATCGCTTTACCCAACCGCTTGCTAATCTTTTTGACATAAAAATCGACAAGAAGCGGTATGTCATCCAGGCGCTCCCGAAGTGGCGGCATGGTAATCGGAAAGATATTCAAGCGGTACCAGAGATCCTCACGGAAACGGCCATTGCGGACTTCTTCTTGCAAATTGCGATTGGTGGCGGCAATAATCCGTACATCGACCTTGATGGTGTGAGAACTGCCCACACGTTCAAACTCGCCATCCTGCAGGACTCTCAGCAGCTTTGCCTGGAGATCGAGCGGCAACTCACCAATTTCATCGAGAAAAAGAGTCGCACCGTTGGCAATTTCAAATCGGCCGAGGTGTTTGGAGAGAGAACCGGTGAAAGAACCTTTCTCGTGCCCGAATAATTCACTTTCGATAAGATTTGCCGGCAGTGTGGCGCAGTTTACTTTGACCAATGCCCGATTTTTACGCAGGCTCAAGCCGTGAAGAGCTCGGGCGACCAACTCTTTGCCGGTCCCCGTCTCACCATGAACCAGAACGGTGGTATTGCTGCTGGCAATTTGCCCCACTTTATAAAGCACGTATTTCAGCGCATCACTTTGACCGATAATTGTCTCGTGATTATTCTCCAGCTTAATCTCTTCCTGCAGGTATGCTCTTTCCCCCTCCAGTTGTTCTTTGAGCTGCAGTATTTCGGCAAGGGAGGCTTCTGCCCTTTGTCTGCCTTTTTCCGCCTCTTCTTTTGCCACAATAAGCTCGGCTGTACGCTTACTTACCTCGATCTCAAGAGAGGCGTTCTGGTCCCGCAGGACGTCGGCCATAGTCTTTAAGGCCAGATGGTTTTTCACCCGGGCCATGACGAGGAGTGGGCTGATCGGCTTGGTGATATAGTCGACCGCGCCGAGTTCCAAGCCTTTCTTCTCGTCCTTCATCTCAGACCTGGCGGTGAGGAAGATCACCGGGATGTTCATTGTCTCCGGATCACCCTTGAGTTGCCGGCACACCTCGTAGCCGTCCATACCGGGCATCATGATGTCAAGCAGGATCAGGTTGGGTGGCGAGTCTGACCTGGCGATCTTCAGAGCCTTCTCGCCGGCGTTGGCAATTTTGACCTTGTAATCGTCCTTGAGCAGACTGCTCATCAGGGCCAGATTTTCCGGTGTATCGTCGACCACCAGTATCGTGGCCCTTTCGCTCAAATCAAGTTCGTCCATGTTGGGTTCTCCTTTCAGGCCAATGTCCCGATGGCGGTCCTCAACGCTGCCAGCGCCGCCTCGAAGTCAAATGACTGGATACTCTCGTCGATCAGGCAATAGTGCTTCGGAAAGGCGGCGTTCAGCAGGTCGGTATGGGCGTCCAGCACATCAACGGCCTCCGCGTCGTCGTCGGCCAGCATTGCCTCAAGCTTAGCACAGACAACCTTGAGTTGTTCCGGGGCAACCGTCACAACCGTTTTGAGCCGTTCCTCCGGCAGTTGCTGTTCCAGCTGGCTGATAAGATCTGCCAGCGGCATTTGCAATGCGTCGAGCAAAGCGTCGACTTCCTCGCGCGAACGATTGTTCTTGATTGCGGTCTCGAGCTTTTCCGCCAAGCCCTGCAGGTCGGTGGCGCCGATAGTGCCGGAAACTCCCTTGAGCGTGTGGGCGAGCCGCTCCGCGGTGTCCAGGAAGTTGCCCTCCAGCGCTGTATGAATTTTTGCCGTGGCGGTTTTCTGGCCGGCGACGAACTTGCGCAGCATCGACAAGTAGAGCGGTTTCTTGCCAAGCACCCGGCGCAGACCGCCCTCCGTATCAAGCCCCTCAATGCCCGACGGCAGATCGACATCGTGCACCTCCTGCGGCCTCATCACCTCAACGCCGGCTGCTGTCGAGTGCCGCGGCATGATCCATTTCAGCAGTGCCTTCCATAATTTTTCGGGTTCGATCGGTTTGGCCACATGATCGTTCATACCCGCCTCCAGGCAGCGGTCACGATCACCCTGAGTGGCATTGGCAGTCATCGCCACCACCGGAAGATCGACAAACCGCTCATCCTTGCGAATCGCCCGGACCGCCGTCAGGCCATCCATCACCGGCATCTGCATGTCCATCAAGACGATATCGTACTCGGCGGCCCTGAGCTTTTCCAGCGCGATCTTGCCGTTTTTAGCCAGATCGACAATGAAACCGGCATCGCACAGCAATTCGGTTGCCACTTCCTGGTTGAGTTCATTATCCTCCACCAGCAGGATGCGCGAGCCCTTGATAGTGGCGAGTTGCGCAAAGATGTCGGTCGACACATCTCCAAGGGTACGCGAGCCATCAGCGGCGCCTCCGAGAATACGTATAACGCTGTCGAAGAGCACCGAGGGATTGACCGGCTTGATCAGCACATTCTCGACACCTGCTTCCTCCGCGCCCTTTATAACTTCCTCGCGGCCATACGCGGTGACCAACATCAGGTGCGGTATGTGACCGAGCGGCAGTTTCCTGAGCTGTATAGCTGTCTCGTTGCCGTCCATGCCCGGCATCAGCCAGTCGAGGAAGACGATCTCGTAAGGCTTGCCCTGCCTCTCGGCACGAGCCACGGCATCGATGGCCGCCTTGCCCGACTCGGCCTGGTCGACAGAGAAGCTCATGCTGTGCAGCAGCTCACCCAGCACCTGACTGGCGCTCTCGTTGTCGTCGACCACCAACACGCGTTTACCCTGCAGGTCGGCCGACAAGGCCAGATTGGGCTGCTCACCCACACCCTTACCAAGGCGTGCCGTAAACCAAAAGGTGCTGCCCTTACCGGGTTCGCTCTCCACGCCGACTTCTCCGCCCATCAGTTCGGCCAGTTTCTTGGAAATGGCCAGGCCGAGGCCGGTGCCGCCAAATTCGCGGGTGGTCGAGGTGTCGGCCTGGGAAAATCTCTGGAACAACCGCCCCACCTGTTCCTCTGTGAGACCGCTGCCGGTATCGCGCACAGCGCAATAGATCAGCACATCCTCGTCGGTCTGTTCCTTGAGACGGATAACGATGTTAATCTCGCCATGCTCGGTGAAGGTGATGGCATTGTTGGTGTAATTGATGAGAATCTGCCCCAGCCGCAACGAATCGCCAATCAGGTTGGCCGGCACGTTCTTGTCGACGTCGAAGATCAATTCCAGGCCTTTGGCGGAGGCCTTCTCGGCAATCAGATTGGCCACATTGTCGAGCACCTTCTCCAGTTTAAACTCGGTGTGCTCGATGGCCAGCTGGCCTTCCTCGATCTTCGAGAAATCGAGAATATCGTTGATGATGCTGAGCAGATGCCGACTGGAAGTCTTGATCTTCTGGATATAGTCCCGCTGGCGGGGCGTCAGTTCGGTCTTCAGCGCCAGGTGCGACATACCGACGATGGCGTTCATCGGGGTGCGGATCTCATGGCTCATGTTGGACAGGAAATCCGATTTGGCCAGGTTGGCATTTTCGGCCGCGGCCTTGGCCTTCTCCAATTCGGTGGTCTTTTCCGCCAACACCTGATCCAAAATTATGCGTTCCGTGACGTCACGCGCAGCGGCGAACACACCTTGCAGAACCCTATCCCGATCATAAAAGGTCGTGGCATTCACGGATACCACCGTTTCCTTACCGTCCCTGGTGCGGACAGTGAGTTCATAGTTGGTGACCTTCTTTTCACTCAGGACGAGCTTGATGCCTGACTCGGCCCGCTCCGGATCAGTGAAATATTTTTTAAACGGCGCGCCAATCAATTCGTCGCGCGTGCAATCGGTCAGGGCCTCCATCTGTTTATTGACGTCGGTGATGATACCGAACGGATCGGTGGTCATCAGCGCATCGATGTTGGATTCGAACAGGGAGCGCGTGTAGAACTGATGATCACGCAGGCGCTGGCCGAGCCTCTTCTGCTCTGCCTCGATCTCCTTGCGCGCCGTGTTATCCGTGCCGATCAGCAGATAGCCGATAATGGCATTCTGCTCGTCGCGCAGGGCCGTGACCGACACCACTGCCGGAAAACGACTGCCATCCTTGCGGATATAGGTCAGCTCGTAGATGTCTTCGATACCGCGCGAGGCCTTGAACACCAGGGCTTCAAAACCTGGTGTAATCGGAGTGCCGAGTTCGACGCTGAGCGCTTGGGCACGTGCAATCACCTCTTGCGGATCGGAAATGTCGGCCGGGGTGATCATGTCCATCACTTCGTCGGCTGCATACCCCAGCATGCGTTCTGCTCCGACGTTGAAGATCTGAATGACGCCCTTTGCATCGGTGGCAATACTCGAAAAATTTTCACTGTTGAAAATCGCATTCTGCAAGGCCCCCGCCTTGAGCAAGGCCGCTTCCGCCCGCTTGCGCGCCGTAATATCACGCAAAATACCGGTGAAGTAGCGCTGGCCACCCAGCCACATGTCGCTTACGGCTATCTCCAGCGGGAAAATGCTGCCATCCTTACGGCAGCCCACGACCTCACGGCCAAGGCCGGCGGCGCGCGCCTCATCGCTCGCACTGTAATACTCGAGCGAACCATTGCGCTGGTCTTGATCAAGCTCCGGGATCAGCAGGCTGAAATTTTGGCCACTGAGTTCTGCGGCGGTATAACCAAACATCTGTTCAACAGCCGGGTTAATGGTTTGAACGATGCCACCATGGGCATGGAGGGTAATGACGCCGTCCGCCACGGTATTGAGAATGGTCTGGATCAAGGCGGTACTATCGCGCAAGGCCTGCTGCGCGGCATATTCGCCGGTGACATCGCGAAACACCAGCACGGCACCCACCACCTGATCATCGCGGTCGCGAATCGGTGCGCAACTGTCGGCGATATCACACTCGCTGCCATCGCGGGCAATCAGCACGGTGTGATTGGCCAGGCCCTGAATTTTGCCATGTGCCAAGGTCTCCATAACCGGGATAGTGGCCGGTTGCCGGGTTTCTTTGTTGATGATGTGAAAGATCTCGTCCACCGGGCGACCAGCGGCCTGCGCCAGGGTCCAACCTGTGAGCTTTTCGGCAAGAGGATTGAGGACCGTCACCCGCGCTTGGGCATCGGTGGCTATTACGCCATCACCGATGGAGTTGAGCGTCACTGCAAGCTTTTCCTCGCTCTCCCGCAAGGTGACGTTGGCCTTCTGCAGTTGTTTATTTGTCTCCTCCTGAATCTCGATGAGATGCTGTCGCTCTGCCTCGACCTGCTTACGCGCCGTGTTATCGGTACCGATCAGCAGGTAACCGATGATGGCGTCCTGCACATCACGTAGCGCCGTTACCGATACCACAGCCGGAAAGCGGCTACCATCTTTGCGGATATAGGTCAGCTCGTAGATGTCTTCGATGCCGCGCGAGGCCTTAAACACCAAGGCCTCAAAACCCGGCGTAATCGGGGTTTCGAGCTCAAAGCTGAGCGCTTTGGCACGGGCAATCAGCTCTTGCGGATCGGAAATATCGGCTGGTGTGATGGTGTTCAGCACCTCGGCAGCCGTATAGCCCAGCATGCGTTCTGCGCCGACGTTGAAGATCTGGATAACGCCCTTTGCATCCGTGGCAATACTCGAAAAGTTGGCGCTGTTGAAAATCGCACTCTGCAGGGCTCCCGCTTTGAGCAGCGCCTCTTCAGCCTGTTTGGGCGCGGTGTCGATGGTGGGATTTTTGCTGTCATTCATAGGGAAAGCCTGCACTGTACTTTGATTGTTTGGGGGATGTTCTTGAAAAACCAACAAGAGGGCGGATAATCGTACATATAATTTGATAGGGTTATGGCTATCATACAAGGTGTCTTTTCAACGATCAACAGGGATCTTTGCATATTTTTCCCCAGAGGCAGTGAAGAACTGCAGCCTGGTATCGGCTGCTGCCGGGTTCAGCGATTTTTTCTCCACCGCAAAACAACCCTCAATCCTTCCTGTGCGACTCTCTTTCCTTCCAGTTCGTAGAAAATGGCGAAATTCAGCGCATTTATTGCATCAATGCTGCATTCCTTCTCTTTCACAAAAGGCGCACTGCTCATTATTTCCTGAAAAATGGCTTTAAATTCAACCAGCCTATTTTTCTTAAATAAATGCCGGAGCGTTTTCGCCTCTGTTTCCTCTAAATTCAATTCTCTGAGACGTTTTTCGATATAAATCAATGTCCTGAGTGTAACCTTCACACCAAAAATCTCTTCAAGATGCGCCTCAATCGTCAATGACGAAATGTTCCGAGGCGTCTCATCCGTTTCCAAGGCGATACTCTGCGTCGTGTCGTCCGGAGGAATTGCTGCATTTCCTTTGACCTTGGGACTTGTTAGACGAGTATAGGCCTCCGCCGAGCGACACAGATACTCCGCCTGATGCGCCGCAACCTGGAGATAGGCGCTTAAATTGTAAAAACCGGCATGGATATGCTCGGGTAGTTTTAAACCGGTTCGACTGCGCACATATCTGTATTTGTGATCAATCTCACTCCATGCCTCCTCAAGAATAGTCCGCAACTGCAGCTCGAACTGCAGTTCCTTCAACTCCGGGGGAGCATCGCAATTTTCACCTAATTGAACCTGGTAATGGATTGAAGAGTATCCGGTATAGCGCAGATCCGTGCCATCCTGGATTGACTCACCAGGGGCAACCGGCAGAATAAAGGACTTTTTCGGTTCGGGTCCTTTGACAAAATGGAGGATGTTTTCTTCGGACAAAAGTTTGAGATACGCCTCAATTTTTTGAATATCTGCAAGACGCAGGCAGATTATCCTGACGCCTAAAAGATCGCCGATGCACTCCTGATAATTCTTTTTGCTGATAATCTGCGTTCCGGCATCTAGCCGGGCGTTGTTCAGCATATTGATTTTCTCAATAAGCCGCAGTTCATCTTTGAGGCGATATATAATGGTATGCAGACTTTCTTTTGGCGAGGAAGGATCATCCTGGATCAGATGGGTGATATATTCTGCAAGTTTTTTATATTTTCCTTTTTCCTGCAAAAACGAGATGAGGATTGCTTCTTTCTGGCGTTTCTTCATAGGCTAATTCTCCTGAAGAGTTGAGGGCTATCAAGAGTATTAGCTCTTTAATTTTGAGTAATTCCAATTCCAAATCACGCATTACGAAAAGACTCTCTTCTATCTGGTTCCCCTATGCGGCACGGGAACTCCTTCTGTTCAATGGGTATTTGTATTCACCTTTCCCAGGACTCTGTTCAGGACTCTCTTTAATTCATTGATCTCGAACGGTTTGTGTAAAAAGGCCTGAGGAAGCTCTGCATAATCCCCACTCATTGCCTGAGTCTCATCGTAGCCGCTGGACAGGATTGCCGGAAGGCCCGGTTCAATTTTACGCAGGGCGGCAAGGGTTTCCCACCCGTTCATATCCGGCATGGACAGATCGGTGAAAAGACAATGGATACTGCCCTGATGTTGCTGAAAAAGGGCGAGAGCCTCATTTCCGCCTGCCGCCGCAAAAACGGTAATACCGAGGCGATTGAGCACGGTCTCTATCAAATTTCGCACAATATAATCGTCATCAACCAACAGCACAGTCCAGCCTGTATTGAAATTCCATGGTTCTGCCGACATCTCCGTTTGCAGGGGAACCTCTGCTGTGACGAGAGGCAAAAATATCCTAAAAATGCTCCCTTTGCCAACCTCGCTCTCTACCCCAATCATACCGCCCCATGTCTTGACAAGCCCTATGACCACCGCCAGCCCCAGCCCCCTGCCGGTAAACTTGGTCGTAAAAAAAGGATCGAAAATTTTGTCCATTTTCTGATCGGTCATACCGCCTCCTGTGTCTTTCACCTCCAGGCAGGCGAAGGACTCGGCGCTGGACTGCCAATCAATGGGGAAAATATGCGATGTGGGTATATCGGCTGCCGGAAAGGTTTTTGTTGTCACTGTCACCCGGCCGGTACGATCACCGATGGCTTCCCAACCGTTGGTGAGCAAATGGCTCAAGACCTGTTGTAACTGGTTGGCATTGGCACTTACGACCGGGCCAGGCGTCATAAAATCTGTCTCTATGGCAATGCCATCGGGTATGGCGGCTTGGAATCTGGGCAGATTATTACGGCAAAACACAGAAAGATCCAGAGGATCCGGTTTGCCATTATTCTGGCCGAGATAGGTCAGCAGCAGGCCGCTTATCTCTGAAGACCTGCGAGCGGCCTGCATGGCATCGACCAGGTTCTGCCGGGGCAGCGCATCGCCCACCATGTCTTCAAGGGTCATTTCCAGGTTGGCCAACACCACGCAGAGCTGGTTGTTAAAGAGATGGGCGATGGCCCCAGCCATGCACTCCAGGCTCTCGGCCTTCTGGATTTGTCGGTTCTGCTCCTCAAGATTGATTCGTTGCGCCTCTGCCTGCTTGCGTTCGGTGATGTCGCTCAGCATGACCCGGTACACGATCCCGTCATTGGCCTCGTGTTCTGAGTCCGCCTGCGAATCCGCCTGCGGTTCGGCCTGCGGTGAGCCTGTCGAATCCGTCGAATGAGCCCGCACGGCGGTCACTTTCAGATGCGCCCAGAAGGTCGTACCGTCTTTTTTTACTATCCGCAGTTCATACTCCTGGAGTTCACCTGTTTTCCTTGAGCCTGCCTGAACTGCATCCTGCCGAAGTGCCGAATGGCTCGCAAAGAGTTGTTTACTGTGCAGGTAGTAAATGTCCTGGTCCTCTTTAAGGATAAACCGGGTGATCGGCAGGCTCTCCAGCTCACCGCGGGCCATACCCAGCAGAGTGGCGGCAGTAAGGTTGGCCTCCAGAATTTGCCCTTTGCCATTTATGGTGCAATAGCCCACCGGCGCTGTGTCATAGAGATCAAAATAGCGCTCCTTTGTAGCGTCAAGCTCGGCCTGGGCCCGACGCAGCTCCTCGTTTTGCAACTTGAGCTCAACCTGATGGACCTGCAAAGCCTGGAGAGCCTGCTGGGTTTCTTTGGATGACAGGGCCTCCTGTTTTTTCGGTGACGTGGTTGCTTTTTCCAGCAAGGTCTCTTCGGTCTGTTGGCGCAGAATCAGCCCGGCCTGCCTTGAGCCCTGCCGAAATGAGTCCATTTGCGATGAGTTGATCGTCTCCGCCAAAGGGGCATGTTGTCCGGCTCGTTTATTCTTGCTGATCATTGAGGCTCTCCTGTCATGCCATCTCTCTTTGATTCAGTCATCCGTTCTGTTGTCGCGATCGCATACATCAGCCCGGTCTCATTCGTTAAAGCCGTGGAGGTCATCGAGATTTCGACGGCAGAACCATCTTTGGCACTCCGCTGGGTACGATACGGTTCGAGAATTTCAGCCTGCCGCAACTGATCGATCTTGATCAAAGCGTCTTGCCGCAGACTCTCGGGTATCAGGTCACGGACGTTCATCGTCAGGGCCTCGGCTTCGCTCCAGCCATACATCCTCACCGCTGCCGGATTCCAGGCCAGAATGTGGCCATCGAGATCCTGCACGGTGATAGCATCGTCGGCATCGCGCACAACCACGGCCAGACGGAGCAGATCATTGGCTGCATGCAACGTCTCCTGCGCTCTCTTGGAATCGGTGATATCGACAAAGGTGATAACCGCGCCCTCAATCACGTTGTCAAGGGTTCGGTAGGGCCGGATACGCAGGATGTACCATCTGCCATCCCGTGCCTGAACTTCTATCTCTTTGGGAACCAGAGTGTCGAGCACAGCCTGGGTATCTGCCACCAGTCTGTCGTAACCCACCAGGTTGGAAACGATATGACTCACGGGTCGTCCCAGATCGTTCAGGATGAGGTTGATGATCCCGGTGGCATTGGGGGTGAATCGCAGAATACGCAGGCCATTGTCCAAAAAGATGGTGGCGATGCCGGTACCGGCCAGCAGGTTGTTCATGTCGTTATTGGCCCGCGACAAATCAGCCACCTTGGTTTGCAGCTCAGCGTTGACCGTGGAGAGCTCCTCGTTAATCGATTGCATTTCCTCCCTGGAGGTCTCCAGTTCCTCGTTGGAGGATTGCAATTCTTCGTTGACCGATTGCATCTCTTCGTTCGTTGATTTGAGTTCCTCATTGGCGGCCTGGAGGTATTCTTCCTGAGCCCACAATTCATGCCTGAGCGTCGCGATACGGGCGTTTTCTCTGGACCCTGCCGAGGTGCCGGATTCGGCCGGCTCTTCGTCGGCATCCAAGGCGTCGGCCTGCTGCGCCTGGTTGAGATTGAAGGCTAAGGCCTCCTCCAAGATGACCAGGAAAAGTGTCGTCACGGCAAGGCCTGCTCTTTCGCTATTTCGATCCTGTTCAGCGCAGGCCGGTTCAGGGCGTGAGGCCAGCGGGCAGATGGTCAGGTTGACCGCAGTGAAATTGCCATTGGTTTTGACCAGCAGGCCGGTACGTCGGACAATCTCTTTTTCCGCCACGGCTTTGTGCAGGGCCGTGGTCAGTTCCCGCCGCAATCCTTCGCGGGCCATATTCAGGATGTTGTTAACACCGACCTCGCCGGGGGCAGGCTCCAGGTACATCCCGGTGCGGCCGTGGAGATAGAGGATGTCGCCGTTGCTATTGACCAGGGCCCCGGTCGGGGCAACCTGTCGCAAGAGCGCTTGTTCGGTCAGCTCGCGCAACGACAGTTTTCCGACCATGGCCATCTTGACGGCCACCTGTGGAAGCGCTGTAGCCATAGCCGCCATGGGCGAGATAAACCGGTCAAGACCCACACGCTGCGCGCCGTGTATATCCGCCTCGCGACTATACAGTTTCATTTTTCGATCCATGGTTGCAAAAAGATGATTAAAGTCGCCCACGGTCTCTGAGGTACCCAAGAAGAGAAATCCGCCGGGATTCAAAGCGTAGTGGAAGAGGGGAATGAGCTTCTTTTGTAAATCTCCGCCCATATAGATCAAGAGGTTACGGCAACTGATGAGATCGAGTTTGGAGAAGGGCGGATCTTTGATGACGTTTTGTTCGGAAAACACCAGGAGATCGCGAATGCCTTTGTGGATGCGGTAGGCGTTGCCATCGGGTTCAAGCGCAAAAAAACGGGCCATTCGCTCTGGCGAGACATCGTCTGCGATACTGGCTGGATAAATTCCTGCCCGGGCCGTGGCAATTGCCTGGCTGTCAATGTCGGTGGCAAAGATGAGCACCTTGTAGCTCTTCTTCAACCTCTCCAGGTTCTCCTGCAGAAGGATGGCGAGGGAATACGCCTCCTCGCCGGTAGAGCATCCCGGTGACCAGACGCGGATCGTGCCGCCTGCGGATTTGCCGGCAAAAAGCCTGGGAATGACTTTTTCCTCAAGTGCCTTAAAGGCCTCCGGATTGCGGAAAAAACTGGTTACGCCGATCAACAGATCGCGAAACAGGGCCTCAACCTCAGCCGGCTTCTGCTGCAGATATTTGAGATACGTCTCAATAGTATCAATTTGGTGGACGGCCAGGCGTCGTTCGATGCGGCGATGGATGGTACTCGATTTATACTTGGAAAAGTCATGGCCAGTCTGAGCGCGCAGCAGGATGAAAATTTTCCGAAGTGACTCCTCGGTCTGGGGTACAGCCCCGGCTTGATTGTCAAAGGCATGAGCGACATAGGTCATAAGTTGGGCGGGCATCTCGGCCGGCAGTAGTTCGTAGTCAACCAGACCCGTGGCAATGGCGCTGGTTGGCATGCCGTCGTACTCGGTGGACTCCGGGGTCTGAGCCATTACCATGCCCCCCTCGCCCTTGATGGCCCGCAGGCCCTGAGTACCGTCCCTGCCGGCGCCGGAGAGCACGATACAGATCGCCAGCTGGTGCTGATCCTGGGCCAGGGAGCGAAAGAAGAAGTCAATCGGCAGCCGCTGGCCGCGGGGAACGGTGGGGGCGAACAACTGCAGGCTACCGCCTCTAAAGGCCATGTCGCAGCCCGGAGGGATGATATAGGTACAATTGGGCTGCACCCTCATGCCGTCCTCGACCTCGAAGACCTGCATGCGGGTGTAGCGTCGGATCAGCTCGGCAAGGAGACTCTTGTGGTCCGGGGCCAGGTGCTGCACCAGAACAAAGGCCATACCGGGGTCGACGTCTGCCGGCATGCCGGAGAAGAAGGCTTCAAAGGCCGCCAAGCCGCCCGCCGAGGCCCCAATGCCCACAATGGGAAAACCTGCAGCAGGACTTTTGGGTGATTCCTGCATCTTGGCTGCTTTTCCAGGGGACCCCTGAGCCTCAAGTATTCCGGCATCGGGCCTTTCTTCAGGTGCCTTTGTGCTGGTTTTTTTTCTCACTGTCATACTGGCCTCCGATGCCAAAGAACGATTATCTTCATCGCCTGCTTCATGTCCGGCTCCGATGGCGCTGTATTGCTTCCTTCCGGGCTGACAATAATTTGAATGATCCTCAAAAAAAGTGGAGTTTTGGTTTGCGGCAAAGCCCATCGACTCATCATTTCCGTATTAATTGGGAAAAGTCAGCTTCTTTTTTCGTACGGAATTGACCGCCTCTATTCCTTCCGAATGTAAAACCGTCAAGATTTCAATTTTCAAGGGTTCGCATAACAGGCTCTTTGTTCCTAGCAAAACGCTGAATCTTTCCGATTGTATATGATGGTCAAGATGCTGACGGCTTTGCCATTCCGAAATCAGGTGAAAAACATTCTGGTCTTGAATATCTCTGAAGATGACATAACTCAGACAGCCCCTCTCCTTTGCCGGCGGTTCAATCATTGAAAGAAGCGTTTGCAAAACCTCTTTTTGCTTTTCGGGAAGCACGTTCATGATTGTTCTGACTATGATCGCCATTTGATCTCTTGATGCCTCGCGTATTGACCTTCAGCCTTTGGCTTTCAGTCTATTTCACTGACCCGCTCAGTCATTTTTTTCTACCCATGACCAGCAGCACGATACCGCCAACGAGCGTAATAGCGCCAACGAGCGGCGGCAACGGAAACGTCCTGGTTTTTTCTTCAGTCACTTTTAGTGGCCCGATATTGATGACATTTTCTCTGGTCGTATAGGTGACCCCTTGATATGCAAATGCCACGATCCCTACAGCAATAAGTAAGATGGCAAGAAGTGTGTTTATTCTCATTTGGCCCTACCTTTATATGGTCAATCCGGTTATCGCCAGCTGGATAACCGGATCGCTTTTGGCGTTGAGTCCTTATTTTTTCCCGTTCCCGTGCCCTTTGCCATTGTTTCCCTTACCATTGTTTCCATGGCCAGAGTTTCCCTGTTGTTTCTGGGAGTGTTGTGGTTTGATCTTTTTATACTGCTGCTGTGGTTGAACTTTTTTATACTGCTGTTGGTACTGTTGCTGTTGCACGGATCGAGACGGTTGTTGTGATTGGATGAGGACGTTTAGACCTTGGACGCCCCAAGTTTGTTGCCTCTCCCAATGCCTGTTTTTTTGCCAGCCGCTCCAGTTCTGTTGAACCTGTTGCTGAGATATTCGTTGAATGTCCCATTGATGCCCTCTCCAACGATGCTCCCTATACTCATTCCTCCAGCCTGAGGGTATTTCAGCATAAAAAGATGGCACGCTTCGATAGTGGTCCCAACCTGAATTATAGTCGCGCGAACGATACCAACCTCCTTGCCACGGACGCCACCACCAACCCTCATAGAAGAAGATGTCAACGTCTACGTCAGGGACGACGTAGACATAGGTCTCAGGCAGCACTATCATCTGCGGCGGTTCGCGAAATTCGATGGGTGGAGGTAGAGAAATGCTGACGTGTACATCTGGCCCTGACCTCGATGAAACGCGCAAACCCTGAACGCCCCACGTTTGCTGCTTCTCCCAATATCTATCTCTCTCCCAACGATCCCAGTTCCGCTGTACTTCCTGATGAGATATTCGTTGGCTGTTCCATTCATGCCCTCTCCAACGATGTTCTCTATAGTCATCCCTCCAACCTGAAGGTATTTCAGCATAAAAAGATGGCGTATTGCGATACTGGCTCCAACCTGAATTATAGTCGCGCGAACGATACCAGCCTCCTTGCCACGAACGCCAATACCAGCCATCGCTGAAGAAGATGTCAACCTCTGCTTCAGGGACGACATACACATTCGTCTCCGGCAGCACTATCAATTGCGGTGGTTCGACAAATTGGATGGCCGGAGGCAGCGAAATGTGAACATCTACATTCAGCCTTGCCATTGTTGGCAGAGGCAATAGAAGTACCACCGCCAGTGGCAATGTTCCCAAAAGAAGTTTTTTCATTGCGTTGCCTCCTGTACACATCTTTTTTATCTCCCTTATTCTTTTTTGCTGCCAACGACCAGCAGCACGATGCCGCCTACGAGGGCAATTGCGCCAACAATCGGCGGCAACGGCAAGGTTCTGGTTTTCTCCGTCGTCACTTTCAGTGGACCGATATCGACGACTTTTTCTCTGGTCGTATAGGTGAATCCTTGATAGCCGAAGGCTACGATTCCGATACCAATAAGTATGATGGCAAGCAGTACGGTTGTTTTCATTTGGCCCTCCTTTGGTTTATCAATCTGCTTTTCGATGCGTTTTTGGCTGGCACAGCTCCGCCCCGGAGATTACTGGTGGCGGTCTTTGCGCTGACGCAGAAAACTGAAGATCTGCTCGGCCACAGCCATGCCCAAGGTCAGACTTGAGAGTGTGCGGCGCACCCCGCCATAGATACCCTGGACCTCGATATCGACCAGCTGGCGGCGAAGGTCGCAACATATGGCCAAACGGTTCTTGGCCTCCTGAATGTTTTTTAATTCCTGGTCGAGAAACATGTCGCATCCTTTTTCAGTTCGGTCAGGCTCTGGTCGAAGGCCAGTGGTTTTCGTTCCAGGTGCCGGAGCAGGACCATGAAGGCTACCGTCCCCGCCAACATGCTGGCTGCTGCCGCGAAAGCAAGTCCGTAAAGCCTCCACTCAGGAGGCATGACATACACGCAGGCCATTACCAGCAACAGGAGTCCAAGCAGCGAAAAAACCACAGCCATGCAGACCAGGATAATCGCCTGGACAAAACGAATTTTAGCCTCACGCAGTTCCAAAGCCAGGAGTTCCAAACGATCCTGAAGTATTTGGCTGGCCATGCCGCCGAAGCGACCGGCAGCCCCTGTAAACCCGGATATAATCAACGGCAGTCTGTTCATGTTATTTCCTGGACATGAACCAGCCCAGGAACAGGCCGGTGATAAAGGTGCCGCCGATGGCGTAGTATGGTTTTACGTGAATGAACTCGTCCGCAGCCTGAACCTTAACCAAGAGCTGATCTTCAAGACCACCGTACTCAATCTTGGCTGAATC
>JAUYSF010000007.1 GCA_030696435.1 Desulfoprunum sp.
TTTATTTGAAACAGTCGTGCCAAGGCCTTCTCGTTGTCAGCATCCACTGCGAGGCCATAACAGGTCTCAGTCGGCAAGGCTACAATTCCACCTTGTGAAAGGATTCGGGCAGCCAGCATGAGTTGTTCATCTATCAGACTGCCTCCTCTCTCATTCCTGTATTCGCCGGGACTTTTCTTCAACCTCTTTCACCATATCCTGTCTGAAAGCGATCAGTTTTTCTGCGAGATCAGGGGACTGAAGCGCTAGTATCCGCACTGCAAGGACAGCCGCATTTTTCGCCCCGGCCTTGCCGATTGCCATGGTTGCAACTGGGATACCGGGAGGCATCTGGACCGTGGCAAGTAGTGCATCCATGCCCTGCAAGGGTGATGCATCAAGGGGAATCCCGATGACAGGGAGATCTGAATGGGCAGAAATGACCCCTGCCAGATGCGCAGCCATTCCCGCTCCTGTGATAATAATCTTCAACCCTCTCTGCTGTGCCGTCTTGGCCCATTCCGCGGCCCGATCCGGTGTTCTGTGGGCCGAGGCAACGGTCATTTCATAGGAGACGCCCATACTTTTAAGAAAATCAGACGCCACCTTCATAACCGGCAGATCGGAATCACTACCCATAATAATACCGACAACAGGTGCTTGCTGTTTGTCGATTTCACGCTTCAAGGCCTTTCCTCCGATATCACTACGATAGTAACAACCCGAAAAATCGATGCACCCTGCTGCTCTATAGGCCTTTTCTATGGCCTCCGAAAGATTTTTGCCTATTGCGGTAACCCCTAGCACCCGACCGCCATTGGTGACGACTTTGCCATTTTTTCGAGTGGTTCCAGCATGAAAAACTTCAACTCCTGATTCTGAAATAGCCTTGAGCCCCTTTATAGTTTTCCCTGTGACATAGGGTCCAGGGTATCCAGCCGAGGCCATAACCACGCAGACAGTCGGCTGTGGATCGATTTGCATTTCAATCTGATCAAGCCTCCCGTCGATACAGGCCTCAAAGATATCAATAATATCCGAGTTTATCCGCATCAACAGAGGTTGTGCTTCGGGATCACCAAATCGGCAATTGAACTCCAAGACCTTTATGGCATTGTCATCAATCATCAGGCCGGCATAGAGAATTCCCTTATAGGGCCTGCCCTCTATCTCCATTCCTTTGACGGTCGCCAGCATGATGTTTTTCATGACATAGTCAGTCATTTCCGGCGTAACCACCGGGGCCGGGGAATAGGCTCCCATTCCTCCGGTATTAGGCCCTTTATCATGATCAAAGATTGCCTTATGGTCTTGGGAAGAGGGAAGTGGCACGATGGTTTTGCCGTCAGTGAAAGCCAAAAACGAGGCCTCTTCACCTCGTAGGCATTCCTCGATGACAATTGTATTGCCGGCGGCACCAAAGGCCTTATCTGCCATGATAAGATCAACGGCCACTTTCGCCTCATCTACTGTCGCAGCTACCACGACTCCCTTGCCGGCCGCCAGACCATCTGCCTTGACAACCACAGGTACCTGGCAGGTATCAAGATATTTTTTAGCCTTTTTTCTGTCGGTAAAGGCCTTGAATGAGGCAGTCGGAATGCCGTATTTCACCATGAATTCTTTAGTGAAAGATTTGCTTCCTTCTAAAATTGCCGCCCGTTTGCTGGGCCCGAAGATCCGTAAATTGTTTTTTTCGAAGGCATCGACAATGCCTTCAACCAGCGAGGACTCGGGCCCGACAACAGTCAGGTCAATTTGCTCTTTGAGGGCGAAGGCGAGAAGCGCTTCGATATGCGTCGGTGCTATCGCAACACACTCGGCAAGACTTTGAATTCCTGCATTGCCGGGGGCACAATATATTTTTTCGACTCGTGCACTCTGGCTGATTTTCCAAACCAATGCATGTTCGCGACCACCTGAACCGATAACAAGTACTTTCATGAATATACTCCAATAGATGATCTTTTTTAAGCTATCATATCTTTCGCAACGAAAAGGCAATGCTACAGGTTTCACAGCTCTTTTTGCCTGTTGCACATTGACAAAACAGCTTTAAATGAGTAAATGAATGAATGGCCATTCATTGTATGATCCCAGCAACAACTTCCCCATTTTCTTGACGAAATGAAAGATATTACTAAACATTCCAAGATTATTACAGCGGCAACAAAGGTCTTTGCCAAGAAGGGCTTTTTCAATGCCAGAATATCCGATATAGCGAAAGAAGCCAAGGTCGCCGACGGCACTATTTATCTTTACTTCAATAACAAATACGACATCCTTATTTCCGTCTTTGAAGAAGAGATCGGCAAGATAGTGGCTCAGATCAAAAAAACATTATCAGAAGAGACGGATCCGCGAAAAATGCTGGAGATATACGCAACAAAACATCTTCTGACGATGAAGAAGAACAAAAATCTGGCAGAGGTCATCCAGATTGAATTGCGCCAGACCAATAAACTTATAAAAGACTACAGAAATAACAAATTCATCGAGTACACAGATCTCGTCGCCGATATCATCAGTCTTGGCCAGAAACAAAATATCTATCGTCGGGATATAGAGCCTGGTATTGCTAAACGATTTTTCTTTGGCGCCCTCGATGAAGTATCCAGGGTCTGGAACACATCTCTTGAAGGTCATTACACAGTTGAACAAATATCTGAGCAGCTCCTCAAAATATTCCTGTCCGGTATATTACTACCGGACAATATCAATACTTAAAAAATGGCTACTCAGCCGTGACTGAGCCGGTGGATACATTTTCATCAGGGGGGGAATCCCCTCAGGCAAAACTTGAAGGTCTGATGTCAATTATCTCAAATTGCCTTGTTCCGCCCGGTGTCTTGGTCTGAACCTCATCCCCTACAGTCTTCCCAAGCATACTCTGCCCGAGTGGTGATAACACCGAGATAGAGCCTTTTTTCACATCGGCTTCTTCAGGTCCGAGCAACTGATAGGAAACCTCATCGTCAGTATCCAGGTCGAGAAGCTCGACAACGGTACCAAATACTGCAATCTTGATTGAAACCTTCAAACAATCAATTATTTCCGCCCGGGAAAGTTTGTCTTTAAGTTCAAGGATACGGCCTTCAATATGCCCCTGACGTTCTTTTGCGGCATGATATTCGGCATTTTCTTTAAGGTCTCCATGCTCCCGTGCTGTTTCAATAGCCCGTACCACTTCACCTCGCTCAACACGCTCTAACCGGGAAAGCTCGTCTCTCAGTTTCTGATTTCCGGTTTTAGACATGGGAATACGTACAACCATTGCTTCCTCCATAAAAAAAATTCCTGCCAGGATCAGCTCTAACCAGACCCCTGACAGGAAATGATAGTAAAAATACTTTTACCAGCGATAAATCAAAGAAATCTGCGCACCTTTCTGATCGTACTCTTCCGATGTCGAATAGGCTACGCTTCCTTTTAATAGAAAATGAGGGGTCATTTCAAGGAAAATTTCAAAACCGGCTTTGTAGACGATGTTTTGCCCGCTCTCATATCCTGCAGAATAGTTTATTTCATAGTAACTGGGCGTTTCTTTTAAGATGCTGAAGGTCTTAAGCAAGCGCTGGTAACTGATTGTTGCCAAGTGCTCCCAATATTCACCCGGACTCCAGTAGGGAGTATCCGCCAAAAAATTCATCGGTAAAATCTCGGCGGTGGCCGGTGAATTCTCGTCACTGTTCCGTGCAAGCTTATAATTATATAAGAATTTATAAGTATTAGAGTCATTATAGAGAGTATAAGCCGACCACAAATGAAACTGATTTTGTGAATTATCATCACTATATAACCGTCTCCGATAATCACCGCCAAAGACATATCCTCCCTGTGGGTCGGCGACAAGCCCGGCTTCAAAATCCTGTGAGTAAATGCCTGTTTCTATTGCACCTAGAGTGTCATAAACCGTATCCTGACTAAAGGCCACGAAACCTTTGAGGATTTCATCCAGTCTTCTGCTGATCTCAACTCCTGCCAGGAGGGTGGTATCATACTGGTCACTTTTTTCCCCTCCCAGTCGAAAGAGTATATCCAGGTCCTGATTGACATTCTGGGAATATAACCCGACCAATCTGTGTCCCCTAAGGGTTTTTGGGGCACTGCTTGAAGAGTAAGCATTCCTTTTATACTCTAATGAAGCCTCTTTATCCAGATTCGGCATGAACCAGACCGTAGATCCCTGACTTTTCCTTTGTACATCGATATTCCCATCCCGACCTTTTTTTTCAACAAACTCAAAATCGGCTGAAAATCGCGGTTTTCTCCGTAATTCGTTCTGCTCAATCGAGGCATCGAGTTCAGGATAGACCGAGCCGTATTTTCGAATTACTTGATAGAGTTCCGCCTCCTTGCCATACTCGCCCAGCCGGCCATAAATCCGCGCAAGATCATAAAGTCCTTCAACACTGGAATCTTCCTTGATGAGCTTTTTATATTGCTTCTCAGCTGAATGAATATCTTTTTGCTGGACTGCTTTTTTTGCCTGATATTCATTTCTGATCAGTTTTTGCCAACGATACTTTTCGTAAATACTGGCTGTAATTTTGTCAATCGGTTGACCAAGATGACGAGCAACGAATTCCGGTTCCATGTAATTAGCCAGAGAATCAACGGTTTCCGGCGAAGAGAAGGGAAGCAGATTCCAGATACTCTTTTTTAAAGGTGGTATGAAAACCTCAATTTTCTCCTGAGCCATGGCTAATTGAAATTCTTTCTGAACAGGTTCAGCGAGGAGCATTTCATATACTTTAATTGAGGCATCCCACTGCTTATCAACCCATAAGGCTCGTGCCAGTATCAACTTTTTCCAGTAATCCCGGGTTACAGAGCCGGGTTGTACTTTTTCGTCCTCGGATGGTTTTGCCTTGAGATACGATGCAGCTGTCGACTCTTTGACAATTTGACCATAGTTGCCCAACTTGAATTCAATTTCCAGGATCTGCTGTCTGAAAGGAGCCTGTTCGCCGGTTGAGGCGATCAGACTACGGTACCCCTGAAGGGCTTTTGCCAATTCCCCTTGCGCTGTGAGGAGTTTCGCCTCGAGTATCCGGCCGGTAACCGAATCAGGGATAACCTGTAATACTTTTTGAATATGGTGCAGACCAACGGGAAATTCTCCGTATTCGAGTGCCAAAGCAGCAGAGTCGAGTGCTCGCAAAAGAGAAAAATGTCCTGATAAAACCAGAGATTGATCAATCTCGCTGAATGCCGTTGCCGCCCTCCCCTTCTTTCTGGACAGTTGAAACCAGAGATGGGCAAGCTCAAGATTCTTCGGACGTATATCCCGTAATTGGGTCAGCAATCGTAGGCATTGCTCAAATTTTTCCTGCTTAAGATACACACGGCAAAGGGCTATCTGAACATCAAGTGTAGTTGCCTGTACGTTGTCATTTTGTTCAACTTTGAGAAGTTTTTGCAGGGTGACTTCCAGATCCTGAGCAGCAACATCGAAGGATTCTTCCTCGATGAGTATGGCAATATGCTGCCTGAAAATATTTCTGCTCAAAGGATCGGCACAATCGCGCCAATCAAGTTTGCCAGTTTTTTGCAGCAAGAGAGCAAACCACTCTTTTGCCCGGGAAAGATCATTTTGAGCAAGACCAATTTGAACAAGTCGAGTCAACGCCTTCTCTACTGCAATATTTTTGGCGAGTATCTCTCGTAATGCCTGCTCGGCCTGAAAAAAAAGTCGAGCATGGCGCAAAGTATCTGCTTTGTGAAAGAGGATTTTTACTTCTTTTTCCGGCTCATTCTGGGTTTCAGATAAGAGTGCCGCATAAATATCTTCCGCCTCCTTCAACCTGCCGTTTTCCTGCAAACCTCCAATGTACAGCAACTTAAGATCAAGCTCTTGTGCTCTCTCGAGGTTTTGAGGAGAATTCTCAAAGAGTTCCTTGAGACGCTCAACGAGCCCTAGACGACCAGCAAGTTTGATGGTTCGTAAGCGAATGGCGTGATTTTCTGGTTTGATTCTGAGACAGGCATCATAGAGTTGCAGGGCATTCAACTCCATGCCCAATGTATCTTCAACCCTCGCCCTCATGAGAATATATTTATAATCCTTTGTTGAATGGCCTGTAATTTTTTTAAGGAAAACAAGAGACTCAGGAAATTTTTTTTGTTGATAATAGAGCTCTGCTATACGGAAAATGTTTGCGTCATCCTCAGGATGGAAATGATGAATAATGAGGAGCACATTAAGAAGCTCTTTGGTTTTTCCCCTTTTTTCAAGTTGTGCGGCCATTTCCTTATAAATTGCCAGACGATTGGGAGTCACTTGTACAAGATCCCGCCAAAGTATCCATGCCCCATCATTCTCAACAATTGAGAGAAAATCGTTGGCAAGCACCTTCTGTATTTTTTTTATATTAATTTGAATACCGATATCTTCAGGATGCTTTTCCGTATACTCCTCGAAATAATGTAGAGCCTTGTCAGGTCTGCCCTCTTCCTCAAGAAGGATTCTTCCGGCCACAAGCAAAAGGGCATCATCTTCTACGTCATTATCTATCATGTAGAGGATATGCGGAAGAGCGGAAGAGGACTTACCAATCTGCATGTAATAATCTGCAATTTTTTTATGGAATGGCAGATACGCAGGTTGTTTTTCGAGATATTTTTCCCATATTGCAAGCGCCTCTTTTTCAGTTCCAGGTTCTTCAAAAACCTTGGAGGCCTGAAGCAGGACCTTGTCATCGGTGTTTGATCTGGCAACCAGCGATATGTAATATTCTCGTGCCTTCTTCAAATCTCCCAACTCATGAGCATAGCCGGCGAGATCTTGCAATAACTGGGGATCATGAGGAGTCCTGAAATAGAGCTGTTCCATGAGAGGAAAAGCCATATTTTTTCGGCCCAGACCCTGTAATCCGGCAATAAGGCCTTTCAGAGCGTCAATCGCCCAAGGACCTGCAGGGTCACTCCCGTACACTTTGCCAGAGTAATCAACCGCCCGTTTAAACTCTTTGTTTTTGAGGGCAACCGTGGTCGCAAGTTGGAGATATTCGTTGCGATCACTGTCTGTTTCCAAAAGGCTTTCAAGAAGATCGGAGGCGGTGAGCCAGTCTTTAAGCTCAACAAGTACCTTGCAATATTCCCATTTAGCTTCATCTATATGGGGTTTTGCCTGGATGAGCTCTGCATATGATGCCGCGGCAAGACTGTATTTTTTTTGACGGGCGGATTCTCTCGCCTTATCCCAGAGGGCCTTCCAGGCAGGATATCCGGATGAGTCAATAATGACAATATCCCGGCTAGGTGCGATCTCCACGGCTTCCGCCTGCTGGATTGTCGTCAGAAAAGGCAAGCTCACAACGCTTATGAAAAGAGGGAACAAAAAAAGCGGGGTACACAGTCGGTGTAGTATCATCTGATGTACCATCAATTGCAAAATTGAGACTTGGAGTTGCAGTGCCCAGACCTTCTTCACTTAAAAGAAAAATGAGGGCTGGCTGTATTACATTTATAGATAAAATCGCTTAATTGTGTCGACGACATACTCCTGCATCGTGGATGTCAGTTCAGGGTAGATGGGCAGGGCAAGGGTTTCAGCTGCTGCTTTTTCCGACTCAGGTAATGAGACGCTTTTATACTCACGTCCAAGGCATTCCTGTTGGTGCAGGGAGACAGGGTAATAAATTTCACAACCGATATCATTTTTCAAAAGCCACTCTTTCAGGGCATCACGCCGCTCAACCCTGATCACATACTGATTATAAATGTGATGATGAGCCTCTGTCTTGCAACTATCTTCTCTAGTATTAAGATACACGGCCACAGGAGGAATTATTTTCCCTTGGCCAACAAGCCCGGTCTCTTGAAAAAGCCTGTTATATAGCTTAGCGTTCTCACCTCGCTTGCGGTGCCAGTTATCAAGATAGGGCAGTTTCACTCTGAGGGCCGCGGCCTGAAGCGGATCAAGACGGAAATTTCCTCCCACGAGACTGTGGTAGTATTTCGGATGAGCCCCATGATTGCGCATCAGATTGATCTTTTCGGCAAAATCTTTATCCTGAGTGATGACCATACCGCCATCGCCTATCCCCCCGAGGTTTTTGCTCGGAAAAAAGGAAAAGCAACCGCAGAGTCCCATGGCCCCGGCCCGCAGATTGCGAATCTCGCTTCCTTCCGAAAGAGGATACTCGGCTCCGATCGCCTGGGCCGCATCTTCAATGACCGGGAGGTTGTATTGTTCTGCCAGATTAAGAATAGCCCGCATATCCGCGCACTGACCATAGAGATGGACAGGGATGATAGCCTTGATCTTCTTCTCCTTGTCGGCCTCCAATATTTCCGCCATTTTTACAGGATCAATATTGTATGTCACAGGATCGATATCGGCAAACACCGGCCGCGCTCCTACCCGCAGAACCACACCCATTGTAGCAAAAAAGGAATACGGCGTAGTCAGGACCAGATCTCCCGTCCCGATACCGAGTGCCATGAGAGCCACGAGTAGAGCATCAGTACCGGATGATACGCCGATACCGTATTTTGCTCCCGAGTAGTCAGCTATTTCTTTTTCCAGGGCTTCGACTTCAGGTCCCTGGATATATCGTGTTGAAGTGACAACATGAGTCACTGCCTTGATGAGATCATCCTGGAGGTAGGCAAGTTGGGCCTGCAAGTCGAGCAAGGGTACTTTCATGATTGATACCTGTTGAAATCTTGAGTGCGTTAAAAATGATTAAAAAGAATAATAGGAGAGATTCGGCTCAGTCCTTGGAATTCGAGCTGATAGCAATTTTTTCTCCATCAAAAAAATCGACGATATCAGGCATTTCATCTTCGAGATATTTCCGCATTTTCTTCAGAAGATTCACCTCAATCTGCCTCACCCTCTCCCGGGAAATAACAAACATATCGGCGATATTCTGCAAGGTCAGGGGTTCATCGGTGAGGAGGCGTTTTTCAAGGATCATCTTTTCCTTGTCATTCAGTTTCTCTTTGAGTATTTCAAGTAATTCTGCAAGCTTGAGCCGCATTTCCTTGCTGGCGACCATAGACTCTATTCCCGGTCCATTGCTTGGGATAAAATTTTTCTGTTCATCGTCTGAATCGGCGCGCACCGGGCTCTCAAGAGAGACATCCCAGTTGTCCATGCGCTGGCTCATCTCGATAACTTCTCTTTCCTTGACATTGAGACGCTCGGCAAGCAACTTGGTCTCGGTGCCAAAGCCCTGTGATTCAAGAAGTTTGCGCTCTTTGTTCAGACTGAAAAAGAGCTTGCGCTGGGCCTGGGTCGTACCGATTTTCACAAGACGCCAGTTATCCATGATAAATTTGAGAACATAGGCCCTGATCCAGTAGGCTGCATAATAGGAGAATTTTACCCCGCGGTAGGGATCAAATTTCTTGGTGGCCTGGACAAGACCGACGTTGCCCTCCTGAATCAGATCCATGAAGTTCTGCATCCAGTACTTCTGAAAATCCATGGCCACCTTAACAACGAGTCGGAGGTTGGCAGATACCAAGCGATAAGCGGCATCCTGATCCCCGGTTTCTCTGAAACGGGTGGCCAACTCATCTGTCTCCTCCCGGCTCAGCAGTTCATATTGACTGATTTCCTGCAGATATCTGTGCAGGGCGGGATTGCTCAGGGCTGGGAGATTTTCATCGTCCGAGAGAGCAACAAGGGGTTGCTCAACAATCTCGTCCTCAAAAAAATCTACTTCAGGATCTACATCAATATCGACATCTTCTTTGTTCATTCGTGTCAGTCTCCAGACTGTATAATAACAGCAAATTCAAAGGCTATAGATTCTACTGTACTTCATTGAAAGTGCAATATTTATGTGTCGTCTCAGAGTGGCAATTTTCGTCAAAACACATGTCAATCTTATGATATCACAGAGTTCGCAGTGAGGAAAATTCTATTTAATTATCAGGACAATTATGCTAAATAACAGTTCTCATGCCTTACACCACCATACATCACGCCCTTTCCCTCTGTTACAAAACCACACCTATAAATGAAAAATATACGTAATTTTAGCATCATAGCCCATATTGATCATGGCAAATCCACCTTGGCCGACCGCATGATTCAGAAGTGCAATTGCATTTCAATTCGGGAATTCAAGGATCAGCTTCTTGATAATATGGACATCGAGCGAGAGCGCGGTATCACCATTAAGAGCCAGACCATCTGTCTGCCGTATCTGGCCAAAGACGGCGAGACCTATTATCTCAATCTCGTCGACACTCCAGGCCATGTCGATTTCAGTTATGAGGTCTCGCGGGCACTGACATCCTGTGAAGGTGCGCTGCTCTTGATAGATGCCGCCCAGGGCGTCGAAGCCCAAACCCTGGCTAACCTCTATCTGGCCATGGAAAATGATCTGGCTATCATCCCGGTCATCAATAAAATCGACCTGCCCTCCGCAGAACCGGAGAAGGTCGCCCTGCAGATCGAGGAGGATCTCGGACTCGACAGCAACCTCATCCAGTACTGTTCCGCGAAAACCGGTAAAGGTGTCGATGAAATCCTTGAGGCTATCGTCAATCATCTCCCACCGCCCAAGGGCAATCCGGATAGTGAACTCCAGGCCCTGATCTTTGACGCACATTACGACGCCTTTCGTGGCACAATCATCTCCGTGCGCATCATTAACGGCAGGATCAAGGCCGGTGATATCATCCGATTCATGTCCAATGGCACAGAATACCGAGTGGAAGAAGTCGGCCTCTTTAAGTTTCGGCGTGAAGCGGAAAAACAGCTTTCAGCCGGCCAGATTGGCTATATCCTCGCCGGAGTCAAGACCGTGCATGACACCAGGCCGGGCGATACAATAACCCTCAAGGATGCCCCCTGCAGCCAGGCACTGCCAGGTTTCAAGGAAGTGCAGCAGGTTGTCTTCTCTTCTCTCTATCCGATCAGCACCGATGACTATGAAGATCTGGCCACCGCTCTGGAAAAACTCCAACTCAACGACGCTGCCCTCAGTTTTCAGAAAGACTCGTCCGTTGCCCTGGGTTTTGGCTTTCGTTGCGGTTTTCTCGGCCTGCTGCACCTCGAGGTCGTCCAGGAACGCCTTGAGCGCGAATTCGATGTCTCGCTCATCCTGACCGTTCCTTCGGTAAAATACCTCTTTTACCTATCCGATGGTACGACCAAGGAAGTAGACAACCCCGCCCACTTTCCCGATCCCGCCAAGATCGCCAAGGTCGAGGAACCCTATATCAAGGCGACTATCCTGATCCCGGAAAAATACATGGGGGCGGTCATGACCCTGTGCATGGAGAGGCGAGGCGAAAACACCAGCTATCATTATCCGATGCCGGGCAGAATCGAATTCAACTGCGAATTGCCCCTCGCCGAGGTCATCTATGATTTCTACGATCGGCTCAAATCGATCACCCAGGGCTACGGCTCCTTTGACTACGAGATACTTGACTACCGCAAAGGGGATCTGGTGAAACTCGACATCCTCGTCAACAACGAGGTGGTAGACGCCCTCTCCCAGCTGGTGCACCGCAACAACGCCCGGGCACGAGGACTACATGCCTGTGAACAGCTGAAAGAAGAAATTCCACGGCAAATGTTCAAAATTGCCATCCAGGCCGCCATCGGCGGAACGATTATTGCCCGGACCACTATTTCGGCACTGCGCAAAGATGTTACGGCAAAATGCTATGGCGGCGACATAAGCCGAAAGAGAAAACTCCTTGAAAAGCAGAAAGAGGGCAAGAAAAGGATGAAAACGGTAGGTAACGTCGACATCCCCCAGACAGCATTTCTGGCCGTGCTACGCTCTGAGCAGAAATAACCGCACACCCCGGGGGATGTCAGCGATCGATTCCCTTCTTTCAATCAACAGACACTCAAAATACTCTTACGGTAACGTGTGATAGGATACATCTCCGCCCAGATTTTGAAATTCTTCGGCTGGCAGCTGGACTTGCAGTTGCCGACAGAGAAAAAATATATCATCATCGGGGCCCCTCATACCAGTAACTGGGATTTTCCCCTGGCCTTACTTGCCTTATCCGCCATGGGACTGCGATTTTCCTGGGTGGGCAAACATACACTTTTCAGCTTTCCCTTCGGCTCTTTTTTCCGAGCACTCGGCGGTATACCTGTTGACCGCCATATCCGTCAGAGCTTTATTGTAAAAATGATTGGTCTTTTCTCTTCGTCCGACGAGCTCATTCTGGCAATTGCCCCGGAAGGCACACGGGCCAAAACCGCCTACTGGAAGACAGGTTTTTACTCCATTGCGGTGGAAGCTACCGTTCCGATCGCCCTTGGCTATCTTGACTACAAGAACAAAAAGATTGGCGTCGGGGCAACACTGTATCCTTCTCAGGGTATCTTGGCTGATTTTCAAGTCATCCAACAGTTCTATGCCGGAAAGACCGGAAAATTCCCGGATAAACAAGGTCCAGTCCAGTTACGGCAGAAAGACATCCAACGATATCGGGAGAAACGGGACTGCCTCCTGCCCCCTGATGATCAGTTTCCTGAGTACCGGAAAAATGAGATGGAGCCATGAAAACACAGGAAATTATACGCCTCACGGATATACCCAATGTCGGACCGGCAATGGCCCGGGATTTCAGGACCCTGGGGATCGAGCTGCCTCAGCAACTGATTGGCCTTGATCCTCTGAAAATGTTCACGGATTTGTGCACTCTCACTGGAAAACGCCATGATCCATGTGTCATTGATGTGTTTATCGCGGCAGTCAGATTCATGGAAGGAGCACCTGCCCGAAAATGGTGGCACTATACCGTCGAAAGAAAAAAGCTTGTGGCAGCAAGACCTCTCGTTTTCGATTTTACGCCGCCGCTGCCGGAACAAAAGTCAAAATCATCCAAATAAAAACGTCCTCCCGTCTCTTGAACATCATCCACTGTCCAAGGTGAAGAATGCATAGATCAAAGACATTCTTACATTTTGAGAAATCAACGACAATCGATTATCTCTTTCATCTCGCCTGCGGCCTGTTCTCCTCTGTTATCTTTGCCATCGATATTTTTACCAGGGCAGGCATTGCCGACGGTGTACCCTACGTCACCATCGTTCTGATTTCCACCTGGTCACCGCGCAAGCATTTCACGATCTTTGTTGCCGTGTGCTGCACCCTCCTCACCATCATCGGTTTGCTCTATCCTTGGCAAGATGGCCTTGGCTGGCCGAGTCTGCCGAACAGGCTCATGGCGATATGCATCATCTGGGGTACAGCACTTATAACTCTCTTGAGGAAACAGGCGGAAGAACGTCGGGAAAAGGCGGTCGCAGAACGCGAAAAGGCCCTGGAAGATATCAAAATCCTGCGGGGTTTCCTACCCATCTGCGCCTCATGCAAAAAGATCCGTGATGATCAGGGGTATTGGAATCAGATTGAGGATTATATCATCACTCACTCCGAGGCAGATTTCAGTCATGGCATGTGTCCAACCTGTGCCAGAGAGCTCTACCCGGAACTGTACCCCCCTGAAATGATCGTTTCCCTGTTTGATTGAACATGATCCGAGGAAACGTCTTTTGGCAGATTTAAGAAGTTGAGCGGTTAGCCCTGCTCTGGAGGATAAGCCCTACCACTATGCAGATCAAACCGATCAAGGTTGACGGCAGTATCGCCTCTCCGACGAGAAAATGAATAAAGAACAAAGAGAGAAAGGGAGAGATGAAAATCAGGTTTGCTATCCTGGCAGTATTTGAGGATAACTTCATGGCCTTCAGCCACAGGATATAGGATATCCCCATCTCAAAAAAGCCGATATACACTGCCCCCAACAGACCCATTGGTTCGATCTTCCGCAACCCAACAGTTGCCAGCAGATAGATGGCAATGCAGGGCAAAGCACAGCCGAAGTTGAGCAGAAGACCGATGACCGGTTCCCGCTGATCCTTGGTGTTGTATATCCAGTACAAGGCCCAGAGCAGCGTTGAAAAAAGCGCCAGTCCCACCCCAAGCGGGCTATCAAAATGCATTGAGAGAATGTTCCCTCTGGTTGAAATGACCAAAATCCCCAGATAACTGATACAGATCGCCAGGATCTGCAGCCGACCGATGCGCTGTTTGAGCAGGGGAATGGACAGGAGGGTCAACGTAATGGCCCAGGTGTAATTCAGAGGTTGGGCCTGCTGGGCCGGTAGCAGATCATAGGCCTTGAACAGTATCAGATAATAGAGGAACGGGTTGAGAAAGCCAAGTCTGGCCGAAAACAGCAGGTCACTTCGAGAAAGCCGCAAGAGCGCCCTGCCCTTTCCCTGCAGCAGGATAACTGTGAAAAGGACGACGCAGGAGACCAGGGTTGCATAAAACAGCAACTCCACCGGTGCCAGAAAGCGCAACGACAGCTTACAGGCACTGGCCACCGTCGACCAGAGGCAGATTGTCGCCAGGGCATAGAGATAGGCCTGCCGTTGATTGGTCATTGCCGCCGACCTGCCATATAGCCTGATCCAGTAGGCAGAATCAGCAGAAGAAGAGCCGAAAGGATAAGAACAAGCCCACAGATGGCGGTCATGTTCAATCTTTCGCCCACCACTAAAACACCAAGAATTGCAGCAGTCAAAGGTTCAGCCAGTGACAGTGTCACAGCAGTCGAGGCCGGGACGGTGGCAAGGCCACTGGCAAAAAGCCAATAAGAAAGAGCTGTGGCTATCAAGCCAAGATGCAGCATCATGAACCAGCCATTGATCTGGCCCAGCCACTGGAGATCGGCTTTAAACAAAATTGGTGACAACAAGAACGCCCCCAGGCAGAAAACGACCGCAGTCACATCTTCGGCTGAACGGCCCGGCAGAAGCATTTTGATTCCAAGGGCGTATGAGGCGTAGGAAAACCCGGCCACCAGCGCCAGGAGGATGCCAAAACTATCAATACGCACATCGCCGGACTGCAGGACCAGAAGCAGACAGCCGAAAATGGCTACTGCCGTGGAGAGATACCAGCGACGGCCCGGTTTTCTGTGCCTGACAAGGTATTCAAGGATGCCTGCAAAAACGGGAGAAGAGCCGATTCCGACAATTGTTCCCACCGCAACCCCGGTTTTTGCCACCGCCCAGAAGAAACTGAGCTGATAGAGGGCAATGAAACTGCCGGTGGCAAGTGTCAGTATAACCGGCCAGGAATGCTGGCGCAGCCCGCCGCGCAGATAGGCCGAAACGGCCAGCGCCGAACCACCTAAGAGCAGGCGCAGCGCACCGATTGCCGCCGGCGAGCTACCCTCCGGCGCCAGGGCCTGTGAGGTACCGGTAGTCCCCCAGAGCACAGCGGCAGCAAGAATAAGCCACACGCCTCGGTTAGTGAATACACCGGTTGTCGTATTGTGGAGATTTTTCATCTTCCAAAGCATCGGGCTCGTACAGATAATCCTGCAAATCTTTAATGGGCTTCTTGCATCATGCCTGCTGAAATGGCGAAAATGAAAGAATTCAGGATAGTTCCAGAGATATCTAGCACAGCATACAGCAGTATTCAATAGAGTTTCTTCAATCTTATCCCCATCTTCTCGCGAAACTCGGTGGCAATTCGCAGTATT
>JAUYSF010000013.1 GCA_030696435.1 Desulfoprunum sp.
GCTGTGTCACAATCTCTCCTGATGGGTAGAAATCTTCATTACTCTTGGTGGCTTCCGGTTGCCGGGCGGCGGTTACCCGCCCTGGTGCCGAACATTAAAATAACTGCGCAAGCTACCCTGAAAGCAAACAATCCGGCAAGGTTTTTTTCAACACTCAGAAAACCACACTCCGCTGGCCCCGTCAACACTTTGCCGTCATAGACTCCCCGGTGAATGCTTATTCCAAATAGCTTTCAAGTTAGCTCGAAAGTAGGGTGCACTCCGTGCACCATCCCTGGTTTTGCTGGTGCACGGAGTGCACCCTACAAAAAAACAAATGCCATCTTGAATGCAAATGCGAATTAGCAGAACAGAGGCCGCAGTGTTTCCAGACTCTCGTCCACCTCCATGCTGAGAATCTGGGCAAGGCTGTTCAGGATGACGATAGCGTTACGGTCGGCATCGAGCACGGTTGCATGTCGTATCCTTTCCAGTATGCCGTGGTTGACCTGTTCAATATTAAGGTAGTGTTCTTTGATCCTGTCCAGCGAAAAATCCGGGATTCCCCCTCGCTGTACTTGAAAATACTGACGGAGCAAATAGGTGGAGGCCGAGCGGAAGAGCGATTCATCGACACTGGCAAAAGGCAGGTGAAACCAGGCCATTGGCCGCAGGAGATCAAGGGAGGGACAACCGCTGGTGGCCATGATGATGCCCATAATCGAACTCAGGCCGTCCTGGACGATGGTATCTTTGCTCACCATCCGGTCGGCGCTGACACAGGAGACAGTGCAGTTGCCATAGGAGGCTATATCCTTAAAGGAGGCGACGAGATCGGCGATATTCACCGCAATGGGACAATGACGTGCCGTATCTCCCTGTAATCGGCAGTGGGGGCAACGGTTGTCCGACAGCAACGTCCATTCCGGGTGTATGCCTTTACCGGTGTTACGGTAATGAGCTGAACTGTCGAGTGCGATATGGAAGATCTTTCTGTCTCCGTTTGGAAACATAAAATTGTAAATATACGTTTTTTCGGTCGATTCCACGTTGGACGCTGTTGGGAGGTAGTTGTTGATATTCCGAATCCTTTACGGAGTCGAGCGGTTATCGTTATTCCATTTCCAAATCAAGCTCAGAATGAATACCATTTTTTCTTGGGGGTATAGGCAACAACCCGGTTGCGTCCCTTCTCCTTGGCCTCGTAGAGGGCCTCGTCGGCCCTGCTAATGAAGCCGCTCTTGACGAAATTGTCTTCGACAGATGGCTTGGTGCAGGCCATACCGAAACTTGCTGTGACGTGGTAGGTCTCGCGGTTGTCGGTCAGTGCTGCACTGTCAATAGCAGCACGAAGTTTTTCCGCGACCACGAGGGCATCTTCAGCCGCTGTCTCTGGCAGGACGATAACAAATTCCTCGCCACCATAGCGTGCTAATGTGTCGTATTTACGGATATTTTCCTGGAGTATCCGGGAAAATTCCTTGAGGACGAAGTCGCCGGTCTGGTGCCCGTAGGTGTCGTTGAATTTTTTGAAGTGATCAATATCGATGAGTAGGAGGGATATCTGCGAGGTATGGCGGAGCGATCTGCTTATTTCCTGATCAAGGATATTCTGAAAATAGCGGTGGTTATATATGCCGGTGAGACCGTCGAGGTTAGCGAGATTGTCCAGAACCCGATTTTTGGCCTCGAGCTCCTTGGTGAGGTTTTCAAGGGCAATCTTGGCCTGGATCAATTGCTTATTCATCTGATCGTAGTCAAGGTTGATGAGGCTGAGGCGGATATTGGCCTCCTGCAGAATTTCCTGCACGGATTTGCTGTTTTTGATCTTCAGATCAAAGTATTTTCCGGCCTCTTCCACCTTGGAATGGAGCTCCGTCAGGATAGATTCGATATCCTCAGGGGTGAGTCCCAGCAGGGCTTTTGCCTCTTTGCGGAACTGTTTGTGGTATTCCTCAGGCTGGTCGGAAAAGAGGATGCTGATCAAAATATCAGAGAGATAGACCGCCTTATTGGTCATTTTGATCTTCAAATCCTGGCCGGTGTAGGCTGCCGGTTCGTGGTGATAGAGGATCGGCAGGAGCAGGACATCGGGAAAACCCCAGCTTTTGGCTACCTCATAACCGACTAGACTGTGATTGGCGCCAAAATGCTTTTCTTCGGCACTGATGCTGTCGCTTTCCTTTTTCTCGATAGCCTCAAGGACCTTTTCATATTCATCGGTGAAGGTCCGGGCAAAGATGAGTTCGCCGAGATTCTGCAGCAGGCCTGAAATAAAGATCTCTTCGGTATCCGCCCCTTTCACCTTCTCCAGTATGAGCTTGGCGGCAACCGCCGAGGCCAGGGACCTCTCCCAGAATTTCTCGAAATTGAAGCGGCTTTCGTTTTTTCCTCCCTTAATAGACAAAAACGAGAAGGAGAGAACGAGGCTCCGCACCGCATTGGTCCCGAGTATCGATACCGCCTGCTTTATTGAGCCGATTTTTTGCTGGAAGCTGTAGAAGGAGGAGTTGGATACCTTGAGGATCCTGGTGGACAGAGCCATGTCCTGAGAGACCAGGTCGGCTATATCTGCAAGGGTAGTATCCTCTTTCGAGGTCAGGGAGATGAGTTTTGAGGCAACGGTCGGCAGGGTCGGCAGTTCGTCCGAAGCGAGCACGGCCTTGAGCAGGGTTTCTTTGTCCATGGTCTTTGTCATGAAAGGGATTGAGAAAAGAGAAAAACGACACCATTCCATTATATCTTTAAAATCGTACGGGAATCAAGAGAAGAGAAAAAAACAGTTGCGCGGTCGTTTAAAAAACCTGGAAGAGCAGGTAATATACCGTTAACGGCATAATCATAACGGTCTAAAAGGTGTCGATGGCTTCAGGGTAGGTACATAGCTCGCCGAGGTAGTTGGCAAAGGTCAGATTCTCCCCCTGTTCGAGGATGTATTGGGGTGTCAGAGGGATTTTGCCTTTGCCGCCGGGGGCATCGAGGGCGAAGGTGGGGACGGCCATGCCCGAGAGATGCCCGTACAGACCTTTCATGATGCTGATTCCTGCCTGGGTTGATGTTCGGAAATGATTGGTGCCCTCGGTCAGATCGGCCTGAAAGAGGTAGTATGGCTTGACTCGGATACGCAGAAGTGCGCGCATAAGGGTTCGAATCGTATCAATATGGTCATTGACGCCGCGGAGCAGTACGGTCTGGGATCCGAGGGGGATGCCGGCATCGGCCAGACGTCGGCAGGCCTCTGTGGCCTCGGGGGTTATCTCATTGGGATGGTTGAAGTGGGTATTGATATAGAGGGGATGGAATTCCTTCAGGATTGCGACCAGTTTTTCTGTGATCCGCATCGGCAGGGTGGAGGGCACTCGGCTACCGATGCGAATGACTTCGACCGATGGGATGGCTCGTAGAGATTTGAGGATTCCGGCAATTTTCTCATCGGAGAGCAGTAATGGATCACCGCCGGAGAGCAGGACCTCGCGAATATCAGGATGCCGTCTGATATAATCATAGCCTTTCTGGAGGCTTTCTTCGCTAATCTGCATCCTTGAAGTCCCGACCATCCGCTTTCTCGTGCAGAACCGGCAGTACATGGCGCACTGATTCGATACCAGAAAAAGCACACGGTCCGGGTATTTATGAACCAGCAGCGGGACGGGGCTCAGTGCTTCTTCGGCGAGAGGATCTGGCAGGCAGATGGTGTCTGTCAGTTCTCGGAGATCGGGGACGGCCTGTTTCCAGAGCGGGTCCTGTGGCGAGCGGATCAGGCTGAGGAAATACGGATTGATCCGCATCGGGTATCTGGTGATAACCTCCTCGATTCCTGAGGTATCACACTGGAGATGCTGCTGTAAATCTGTGCAGCTGATGACACTGTTATGTAATATCTCCTGCCAGTCTTCCATGACGAGAACTCCTTTTTATGCGAACATACAACAATCGCCAATATACCCAAAAGAGCAAGGAAGAGGGCAAAAAAAAAGACCCTGCCGGCAGCAGGGTCTTTTTGAAAACTGATACTACAAAAGATGTCAAATCTTTTCGACATTATCAGCGGCAGGACCTTTGGGACCGTCAACGATCTGAAAACTTACCCGTGCACCTTCTTCAAGGGATTTGAAGCCTTCATTTTTTATAGCGGAGTAATGTACGAAAACATCTTGTCCACCGTCTTGTTCGATAAAACCAAAACCTTTTGAATCATTAAACCACTTAACTGTTCCCTCGGCCATGTTGCTGCTCCTTTTGTACTCAGTTCATTGAGAACCGTATGATAATATTCCGACCACTGAGATCGGTTGGCATTTTGCTGTGCTCAAAAAAAGAAAACCGCACTTCCAAATTTTGAGGATTGTGCGGTAACTAGTACATAATTTTTACAAAAATATGTTTGCAGTAAAGCACAACAAGTATATTTCAATTAGCATACTTCAATTTGGAACGCAACTTCTTTTAAAAAAAAGAGGAGAGGGGGCAAAAAACGAAGGATAACAGGTCCAATGATCTCATTTTCCTCACGGTAAAATGATTGACACGCCCTTCATCTCGGGTATAAGCTTTGGGGCTGCAAAGTCGGTATGATGTACCCAGGTGGCCGCATCAAAGAGAGTTTATCTGCAATTCCTTCCAGAGACAGTCATTGTGTATCCAGAGTATCCTTTTACATCGCATTTTATTGAGCTCTCCGGACATCGTTTGCATTATATCGATGAAGGAGAAGGGCCGGTCATCGTCATGGTGCACGGCAATCCCACCTGGTCATTTTATTTCCGTAAGATCATCAAGCTGTTAGCGAAAAGCCACCGGGTCATCGCCATTGATCATATGGGCTGTGGACTGTCTGATAAACCTCAGCACTATCCCTATACTCTCGAACAGCATATCAGCAATCTGCACAGCCTGTTACAGTCTTTGAAAATCGCTCGCTATTCTCTGATTGTCCATGACTGGGGCGGGGCAATTGGTTTCGGCTGTGCAGTTCGCTCACCCGAGCAGATTGTAAAAATTGTTGTCATGAATACCGCAGCCTTCAGATCATCGCGGATACCACTGCGCATCCGGATATGCCGCTGGCCGGTCATCGGGGCGCTGCTCGTGCGGGGCTTGAATGGCTTTGCCTGGCCTGCCAGGTTCATGGCTGTGGAAAAACCCTTGGCCAAAGAGGTCGCAGCGGCTTATATCGCGCCCTACAATTCCTGGCGAAACCGCGTTGCCGTCTATGGCTTTGTCCGCGATATTCCTCTTGATTCCCGGCATGCCAGCTACGCCACTCTCGTTGAAGTGGAAAAGGGGCTGGGTGTCCTGCGGGCCATGCAGATTCCCCTGTTAGTGCTCTGGGGAGGGAAGGATTTTTGTTTTAACGACACCTTTTATCAGGAGTGGTGTGAGCGTTTCCCGCTGGCTGAAAAACATTATTTCCCGGATGGCGGCCACTATGTCCTGGAAGATAAACTGACTGAGATTGAACCACTCCTCCTCGCATTCTTCGATAAAGCCGGACCTGTGGCAGAGAGAGACCGGTGATGTCGAACAATATCGCTGACACCCTCGATCAGGTGGCTCGAAAGCAGGGCGATTGTGTCGGTCTTATCGAGGCTCGTTCCGGCAGGCGGCTGACATTTTCAGAACTCAGCACGGCATCGACGGCCTATGCCCGCTATCTGCAGGAGAATGAGGTTCGGGCCGGAGATCGGGTCATGTTGATGGTCAAACCGTCGGCTGATTTCATCTGTCTGACCTTTGCCCTCTTTAAAATCGGTGCCCCGGTCATCCTCATCGACCCGGGAATGGGCTATGCCAATCTGCTGCGCTGCATTGAGGGTGTCAAACCCCGTTTTTTGATTGGCATTCCTCAGGCGATTCTTTTTGCCAAACTCTTTCGCCGACCGTTCGGCACGGTGCGTCGGACCTTCTGCTGTGGTTTTTCAGGAGGGCTGCTGGGGCCCGATATTTGCCGGCACAAAGAATCAGGACAGCAGGAATTTTCAGTTTATGAACCTGGTCCAGACGATCTGGCAGCCATCATCTTCACCACCGGTTCGACAGGTTCCCCGAAAGGGGTGCGATTTGAGCACGGGATCTTTGCGGCCCAATTACGCTTGGTCCGGGATTATTACGGTATCTCTGCCAAAGATGTTGATCAGCCGGCCTTTCCGCTCTTTGCCTTGTTCTCAGCGGCTCTGGGGGCCTGTGCCGTGATTCCCGACATGAATCCGAGCAAACCGGCCATGGTTGATCCCTCAAAGTTCATCGCCTCCATTGAGCACTACGGGGTCAGCTATTCCTTTGGCTCGCCGGCCATCTGGAATGTTGTCAGTCGCTATTGCCTGGAAAACAAAATAGTTCTCAAATCCTTGAAAAAAGTCCTGATGGCCGGGGCACCGGTACCGGGAGAGCTCCTTGAACGGGTAAGCGCCATCCTGCCGGATGATGCGGTGATCTATACACCTTACGGGGCCACCGAAAGCCTCCCCATCGTCTCAATCGAAGGATCTGAGATTCTGCAGTCCACCTGGAAAAAGAGCAGAGAGGGCAAGGGTACCTGCGTTGGCCGAGCCCTGCCGGGAATTGAGGTTAGGGTTATCCGTTCCTCAGATGGCCCTCTACCTGATTACCGGCAGGTAGAAGAGCTGGCACCCGGTGAGATCGGTGAGATCATCGTGCGCGGGGATGTCGTGACCAGGGCCTATGAAAATAACGAAAAAGAGACCCGACTGGCCAAGATCCATGATGCCCAGACCTTCTGGCACCGCATGAGTGATACGGGTTATTTTGACGATAAGGGACGTTTGTGGTTCTGCGGCAGAAAGGCCCACCGGGTGATTACGCCAGAGCGAATCCTCTACACCATTCCCTGTGAGGCGATTGTCAACGAGCATCCGGATGTATTTCGCTCGGCCCTGGTGGGGATCGCGGCGGCAGAAAACCCCGGACTTCAGGAGCCTGTGATGATCATTGAATTACGAAAACAATCCGGTCGCTCGGAGAGTGATATTCTGAGGGAGGTTCGGGAGCTGGCTGGCAAGAGCGACGTGACCCGCGATATCCAAATTTTTCTGACCCATCCCGCCTTCCCGGTGGATATCCGTCATAACGCCAAGATATTCAGGGAAAAACTGGCACTGTGGGCAGCAGGGCAGGTGCAAAGGCCATGAAAACAGCCCTGGTTACCGGAGGTGGCGGCTTTGTCGGCAAGGCCATTGTCAAAAGACTGATTGAACGGGGAGTCTCCTGTCGGGTGGTCGGGCGGCACCATTATCCCGAGGTTGCCCAACTGGGTGCCCACTGCCTACAGGGCGATATCCGGGATTTCGGCTTCTTGCGTGAGAGTTTTCAGGGCGTCGATACGGTTTTTCATGTCGCAGCCTTGGCCGGGATCTGGGGAAAATGGCAGGATTATCATTCCATCAATGTTTTAGGAACCGAAAACGTCCTGCAGGCCTGCAGGGCCCAGGGTGTATCACGTTTGGTCTATACTTCCACCCCATCTGTGGTCTTCAACGGCCTCGATATTGCAGGCGGTGACGAGTCGCTGCCCTATGCCGAGAAATTCCTCTGTCATTATGCCCGGAGCAAGGTGATGGCGGAAAAGATGGTTCTTGCCGCAAATGGTGCCGCTCTTCTGACCTGTGCCATCCGGCCGCATCTGGTCTGGGGACCGGGTGATCCGCACCTCATTCCCCGTCTGCTCGCCAGCGGTCGTAAGCGGCTTCTGAAAAAAGTGGGACCAGGCACAAATATGGTGGACATCACCTATGTCGATAACGTAGCCTATGCCCACGTTCTGGCGGCGGACAACCTCTCCGGCAACCAGACAGCGGCTGGCAAAGCATATTTTATCAACCAGGAAGAGCCTGTCTGCCTGTGGGATTGGATCAACGCGCTGTTTACGGAATTGGCTATTCCGCCGGTTTCTTCTGCCGTTCCTTTTCCCGTGGCATATGGCGTGGGGGCACTCTCAGAGCTCTTCTACAGTTGCTTCAGGCTGGACAAAGAACCAAGGATGACGAGGTTTTTGGCGGAACAACTGGCAAAATCACATTATTTCTCATCGGCGCGGGCTCAAATTGATCTTGGCTATTCGCCGATCATTACAACCGAACAGGGTATGAAACATCTTGTTGAGTGGATAAATGTATATGAAAACACGCTATAAAAAATTGACGTCGATCTTTTTGATAGCCGCCCTTTGTCACCTGGGGGTTGGGCAGTCGGCTGCCGCTTTCACCATCGGAGAGGAACGAGAGTTGGGCGAGAAGCTTTTGTACACTGTACGTTCCGCCTATGAACTCATTGATGATCCCGATGTCTCTCAGTATATCAACAGCTTAGGTCGTGATGTCCTGCAAGTTGCCGGGATTCAATACTTTGATTATCATTTTTTTATCATCAATGAGAGCGAGTTCAACGCCTTTGCTGCCCCCTCAGGACTCATTTTTTTCAACTCGGGCTTGATCGGGACAATGAATTCCGAAAATGAACTGGTGTCGGTCATGGCCCATGAAATAGGCCATATCGCCAAAAGACACCTGGCCTCCCGCATGGAAAAGGGCAAAATAGTAAGTATCGCCTCTCTTGGTATGGCCCTGGCGGCTCTTGCCCTTGGCAGCGGGGCTGCTGCCCCAACCCTTTTTGTCGGATCATTAGCAGCTGGTCAGAGTGCGGTCCTGCAGTTTAGCCGGCAGGATGAAGAAGAGGCTGATCTGCTGGCCTATGGCTGGATGAAAAAGATGGGGCGCAATCCTGAAGGAGAGGAACGGATGCTCCAGACCATGCGCCGGATTGCCCGCTATCGGAGCGAGAAAATGCCGCAATACCTCCTCACCCATCCGGACTCCGAGGCGCGACTCGACTATGTTCAGTCCCTTCTCGAAAATGAAAACAAAGAGGCAAAAAAATATTCTTCTGTCAATGAGTTTGCCTTTCTGCGCTTCAAATACCGGGTCATGTCTTTGGTTAAAGATCAGTCCACTCTGAGGACCTATCTTGCCAATATGATGAGCAATGCCCAGTCAACGCCCTTGGCAGTGAATATGGCCAAATACGGGATGTCTCAGCTGGATCGTCTGGAAAACAACTTTGACAGCAGCTTGAAGCTCCTCAATGAAGTCATTGCGGCATATCCGCAATATCCCATTTTGCTGGTTGATCGAGCGGTCATTCAGCTTGCTGCCGGCAGAGATGCAGAGGCGACCAAAACCTTGCAGGGAGTTCTGCAAAAGGACAAGGAAAATGTATACGCCATGTTCTATCTGGCAAAATCTTTGATCCAGCAGGGGAAGCAGGGGGAAGCTGAGGCGTATCTGAAAGAAGTGGCCCTGGAGATGCCTGAATATTCCAAGGTCTATTTCGAATTGGGACAACTTGCCGCTAATCAAGGAAAGGCCGGGGCATCTTCCAGTTATCTGGGTAAATACTACCTCTACGAGGGGAAGATCCCGCTTGCCCGTCAGAACTTTTTGATCGCTGTAAGAAATACCTCGACACCCGATATACTGCGAAAAGAAAGCCAGGCCTTACTGGATACTATAAAACGTCTTGAAGGGGCTGATTGAGAAAGATTAGGCTTTGAACAGCCTTGCTTATTCTTGAGGGGGCAGGTATTTTGCCAGATTTTATTTACAATATTGCCTGTGCATGATCATTTCCCTGTTCGCATTACCATTCATAATTGCTCAATAATCTGAATAATGATTTCCGATATCTTCACTTTTTTGCAACCAATCTGGCAGAAGGGCCGTCTGATTCTGCTGATGTCCCGACGTGAGGTTGTCAGTCAGTATGTGGGCTCTGGCTTGGGTTCTCTGTGGATGATTATCCAACCAATTGTTATGATAACAGTTTTTTGGTTTGTTTTCAGTATGGGCTTTAAGGTAAAACCGACGAATGATGTCCCTTTTGTGGTATGGCTGACGGCAGGGTTAGCACCTTGGTTTCTGTTTTCGAATATTATCAGCGGGGCAGTTTCGGTTGTTGTGTCCCATACGCATCTCATTAAAAAGACAATTTTTTCATC
>JAUYSF010000038.1 GCA_030696435.1 Desulfoprunum sp.
GTGGATCCGACGACCATGGGCCATGACCCGTCTCACCTTCCGCCCCGTTATCATCTTCAAGGCATCGAAGACATGGATGGCTGTATGAAAAAGCACACCCGCCCCTGCCGCATCCTTGTCGTCATGCCAGGCAAGGATCGAGGGTTCCAGTCTCTGATTGGCAGAGAATGAATAAAGCGGTCCCATTTTCGAGATACCAGCACGCAAGGCTTGGATCACCGGATTATAGCGCAGAGTCTGACCGACCGTGAGAGGGACACCAGCCGCATCCATGATCTGCAGGATTTGGCCGGCCTCTGCCACATTCCGGGCCAGGGGTTTTTCGACAAGTAGTGGCTTGCCTGCCTGCGCGCAGTGCCGGGCAATGTCCAGGTTTAAAGAAGGCGGAGTGACTGCAACTACCGCATCGACATCCGCTGCGGCGATCAAGGTCCGCCAGTCTTCATAAAAGATCGTGCACCAGCACCGTGCCTGCTCTTGGCCCTGTGCAACTGACTGACGGGATATACCGGCCAGTTGCAATCCTTCGAGGTCCTGAACAATGTGCCCGGCGTATCTGCTGCCATGGCGACCGGTGCCGATGATGGCAATTTGTTTCATGGGTTCGGGTTGGCAAAAAGGGAAAAGGGCGCGGCGGTCCTGTCAGCCCGCAGAAATATGCTCACGTTGATACTGTGCGGAAGAAGATCACATACCCGGCTGCACTGAGGCTCAACACGAAAAGACTGGTGAGAATAATAATGGGGAAGATCTTTTTGTAGTTCAAGAAACCTCGGCCCTTAGGTGAGCGTGAACGAAGTGATGCCCCACGTCTGCCCGTTTTTTTCTTTTTATTCATAGGTTGCTCTCTCAATTTCTATCCTTTCTGGTTTATTGTGGTAATGCACAGCTCCATGTTCTATTTTTCTCGTTTGAGAACATATTGGGTAAGCCCCTGCAGCACCGTTACATCGCTCGCTGCAGACTCGTCTGTAAAAATCTCCAGCTGTTGCACTGCAATGGACACAGACTCTTCAGCCTTTTCCCTGGTAGCGGAAAAACCATTGTACTTGTCGATCAGATGATATACCTCGCTGAATGCCTGTCGCCGTGCCGCTTCACTACCGAGTATGGCTAGCAGGCGGCCCCGATCCTGTGCGTCTGCCCGATGGAGTGCCAAAATCAGTGGCAGAGTCATTTTTCCTTCAACGAGATCGTTGCCAACAGGCTTTCCGGTTTTTGCTGTCTCGCCCTGGTAATCTAGGAGATCATCAATCATCTGAAAAGCGCAACCAAGCTGGACGCCATAGGCCCGCAAGGCCTTCCGTTTCCTCTCGTGGCCTTGGGCATAGAGCACGCCTATTTCACAGGCAGCTGCAATAAGCAGGGCGGTTTTGCCCATAATAGCACCGATATAATCATCTTCCGAAAGACTATACCTGCCGGCGTTGCGCAACTGCATGAATTCTCCGTCAACCATCCCGGCCGCCGCCTCGGAAAAAAGGGCCAGGGCCTCTTTGCCACCGATCTGGCCAACTATAGCCATAGATTTTGCATGCAGAAAATCTCCCGTTAAAATTGCAGAAACCAGCCCGTATTGCCTGTAGACTGAAGGTTTTCCCCGCCGGGTATCGGCATTGTCGATGACATCATCGTGCAGAAGCGTTGCCGCATGCAGATACTCAAAGGCCCTGGCCAATTGGTAGATCTCGGCATCTTCACGGCCGCACAGGCGCGCGGCAATGACTACCAGAAGTGGGCGGATGCGCTTGCCACCATTGAATAGACTATATTCCAGGACCTCCGCCAGAAGCCCATCCACCTTCGGGGTGAGCCCGGCCAGATCGTCACGCATGGCCATATCGATGCGCAGCGCATCTTTGTGTATCGCCGCCAGCAAGATCTTTGTATCTGTCATAGACTTCCCCCCTCGATGAAGATCACACGTATTCTGTCTATTGCCGGAAAAAGTCGGAAAGATTTTGCAATGAGCGTACCACGGGTGAAGGCGGCAGGCTTTTCAGGAAAGTCCGGCCATAGCCCTTGGAGAAAAGCCGCACATCCATGATGGCGATGACGCCTCTATCCGTTGCGGCCCGCATCAAACGGCCCACACCTTGACGGAGACTGAGAATGGCTCTCGGGACCTGAAATTCGAAAAAGGGTGTCCCCCCGTTTTCAGTGATGCTCTGTATGCGGGCCTGGATGACGGGATCGGTTGGGACCTCGAAAGGCAGTTTGTCGATAATCACACAGCTCAACGACTCACCCGGCACATCAATCCCCTCCCAGAAACTGGCTACCGCGAGCAGTACCGAGCTTGTAGTGTCTCGAAAGGTCTGGAGCAGAGCCTGGCGGGGGGCAGTCCCCTGGACAAGTACGGGATAGTCAAGGTGCTCACCCAGATACTCGACCATACTGTCCATGCCTTTCAAGCTGGTAAAAAGAACGAGTGCCCGCCCTCGACTTATCTGCAGGATATCACAGACTCTTTCACAGACCCTCGCGGGAAAATCTCTGGCAGCAGGTTCCGGAAATCCGCCCTCCGGGACATACAGCAGGGTTCTTTGAGCATAATCAAAGGGCGAAGGCAGTTTAAGAAATATCGTCTGCCCGTTGAGCCCCAACCGATCCTTGATATAGTCGAAAGAACCGCCGGAAGAGAGGGTCGCCGAGGTCATGACACATGATTGCACCGTGGCATACAAGGTTTCCCGGAGATGATCAGCAATCTGGATGGGCGTGGCCGAGAGTGAAATCGTCCGTTCTTTCCGCTCATACCAATGGACACATCTGGGCCGCGAGCTGTCTTGCGATACTAAGGCGATATCAAGGAAATTCTTCTTGAGTTCGGCAGTGCGTTTTTCGAGATTTGCCCAGCCCTCACCGTAAGCACTGCAGCCATTGATCTGTGAGCGTAATCTTTCCAGGGCCACGGCCAGCAACTCCACCTCCTGTCTCCAGACATCTTCCGTCACAGTATTGATCAGGCCATCGAGGTGATATCTGCCCTTTTCAACAGGAAATATTAGGGAGAACCCTTCAGCCCGCTGTTTCACCGCCTGGGCAACGCCCCGAATGCTGTCAGCCCTGGCCGGATCAAGATCAATATCTGCCTGCCGATCCAGATCTGAAAAAAGATCGAAAAGCTGGTACTGACTGAACGTCCTGCCAAAAAACAGCGTTGCCACATTTTCAATATGGTGGGCCTCGTCAAAAATGACCCCTTCGTAGCGCGGCAGCACCTCACCATGACCTTCCCGGCGAAGGGCCAGGTCTGAGAAAAACAGATGATGATTAACAATAAGCAGTCGGGCGGAACCTGCTTTTTTGCGAAGCCCGTTAACAAAACAGAAAGAGGCCTCCGGGCAGTCTCCTCCCAGACACTGGTTTGAATGGGCGGAAATCTTCGGCCACAAAGGCGATCTGTCGGTCAACCAGTCCAACTCGGCCCGATCACCCGTAAGAGTGGACTGCAGCCACTGCTCAATTCTATCTCCTTCCGAATCGACCAGAAGAGACAACTGGGCCGAAGTACGATACTGATACCAGCGATAATGGCAGAGATAGTTCTGACGCCCCTTTACGCAGAGGGCCGGGATATTTTGATTGAGGACACGCTCTGCCAGGGGAATTTCTTTTTTGAGAATCTGATCCTGCAAATTCAGTGTCGCGGTAGAAATGACAATACGCTTTCCCGAGAGAATGGCCGGAAGCAGATAGGCCAGCGTTTTTCCTACTCCCGTTTCAGCTTCAACGACAAGGACCCGGGCCCGGTTTAACTGCCCATCCTGCTCTCCCTCACCAAGGAGAAGATCTGTAACCGCCTCAGCCATGACCTGCTGACTTTCCCGGATTTCATACTGTGACAAGCTCTGGGCCAGGAGCCCACCCTGGGCAAATATTTCTTTCATAGGAGCTCTCCAAGAGCATTTTCAGAGCAAATATATCTCATAAACCGTGGCCACAGGGCCAAAAATATACAATACAAGGGAGAACTCTGTCATACGATTTTTTCTTTTATTTTTCAACCAGACCTGTAAAGTAAGAATAGCTCACAAATACGCCAGCGTGTTTGTGACTCTGTTCGTTTTATGCCTTAGGGGGCTTTGTCGGTTCTTTACACAACGCCTGAACGAGCTCCTTCACAACTCTTTTCACCCACCAGAGCCTCCTATGGTCGAACTACTCTCACAAAAAGATGCCCAATCCGCCCTTCCCGCACTGCAACTCCTAAATCCAGGAGAATCTGTAGTCATTGTAGACGATTCTCCTGAGATAGTGGTTTTACTCAATCACTATCTCACCAAACAAGGATTCACCGTTTTGCAGGCCGGATCTGCCGGGGAACTCTACAAACACCTTGAGGGCGAACACGTTGCCCTTGTGCTTCTTGACATCGGCCTGCCGGACCGTAACGGTACAGAGATCCTCCTAGATCTCGTCTCCAAGTATCCTGACCTCGGTATCATTATGGTCACAGGCTCCATTGATCTGCAGACAGCCCTCGATTGCCTGAGGCAGGGCGCTGACGATTACCTGACAAAACCAGTCAGCATGGAGCAGTTCAACCATACCATCAGAAATACCCTCAAAAAAAGACGACTAGCCATTGATAACCGGCTGTTTCAACGAGAACTTGAAGCGAAAAACTACCGTGCCCAGTTTCTACATCAGCTCAATCAGAAGATGAACTCGGCCTACCTGAGCACAGTCGAGTTGACTGGCATCCTTCAGGCTATACTCGTTGGCATTACCTCCGAGGAGGGCCTCCAGTTTAATCGGGCCTTTCTCGCATTATTTGATGAGAGTGGAGACCACCTACAAGGCAGACTTGCCATCGGACCATCCAGTCGCGAAGATGCCGGTCGAGTCTGGAATGCGATTAAAGAGAGTGATCTACACTTCCAGGATATCATCACCCACCTGAGAACCGATTACCGGGATAAGGATATCGAGGTAAACCGCATTGTGCAGTCACTGAGAATCCCGACGGCGGAGAACGAGCATATTCTCATCCAGGCCGCTCTGCAGCGCACCAGCATCATCGTCAACCAGGGCTGGGCCGGAAATCATCCCGTAACAGGACAGCTGCTTGAGTTACTCGCTGAAGATTCCTTTGTTATAGTCCCTCTCTATTCTCCCAGCAAATCTCTGGGCGTCATCATCGTTGACAATTTCATTACCGGTAAGCCCATTAGCACGGAGGATGTGCATTCCCTCGAAATCTTCGCCAGCCAAGCGAGCCTGGCAATTGAGCATAGCCATCTCTATGAAGACATGCTCAATAAAATTGCCGAACTGGAGATTGTTACCCAAGAGCTCGAGCGGAGCAAAGATTTGCTTGTTGAGGCAGAAAAATACTCGGCAATGGGCCAGATGTCCGCCCAACTCGTACATGCCATCCGCAACCCAATAACCTCCATTGGCGGTACCGCCAGACTCCTGGCAAAAAAGAGCGACGATCCCTACACCATCAGCTTCCTCAATGTGATCACGAAAGAGGCTGCCAAAATAGAGGCAACACTTGAAGATCTTTTCAGTTTTGTCCAAGACGGTGAGATAAACATCGTCGAGCAACCGCTCTACCCGATCCTTCGGCGCAGTGTGATGGTCTTTTACACAACGATGAAGAAAAATAAGATCAGCTACACCCTTGATCTCCCCGAGCAAGATCCGGTTATTCCAGTCGATGGCGTTCGCATACGGCAGGCGTTTCTGCATCTCATCCGCAATGCCATTGAGGCCATGCCGGAAGGGGGAACCCTGCGGGTAACAGCCGCATCCCATGAAGATAACGTCCATATAACCATCAGCGACACAGGACTCGGTATCCCGGAAGCGGCTCTCCGACGTGTTACCGATCCTTTTTACACTACCAAGGTTTACGGAACAGGCATGGGTTTAACCCTTGTAGAGCGGATTCTCGCCATGCACAATGGCAGCTTTCATCTCAAACCGGCAGACGATGGTGGAATGATTGCGATAATTATTCTTCCGCGAAGACTTTCATCTCTCCCGCAGGCTTGAGAGCACACATCCAAGGGCGGCCATAATAGCGGCCAAGCCGAATGTCCAACGCAGTGACAACATGAAAACTTCCGTCTGGCCTGGTTGAAATGTATGCAGACTCCCTCCACCACTGAAGAGTGAGAAAATAATCGAAAAAATAAGCCCCGAAAGGCCAACTCCCAGAAGCATACCGAGATTTCTGGCCGTTGCAAGTATCCCGGCAGCCACCCCCGTATAGCCTTCGCTCACCCTCGCAAGAACAGAGGCACTGTTGGGAGAAAGAAATATTGCCTGCCCTGCCCCGAGCAGTGCAAGTCTCGCTGCAACACCCACCTCTTTAGAATCTCCATCCAGACTCAGCATGGTCAGTATTGCCAGGCAGCTAACTGCAAGTCCAAGGGTTGTCAGCATCCTCGCCCCCTTTTTATCATAGAGCCAGCCAGAAAGGGGTGAGACCACAACGAGAGTTACGGGTACAGCCAGCATGACTAGGCCAATCCGATCTGCAGATAATCCCAGGATATAATCGAGGTAGAAGGGTATCAGCAGAAGGATGATGAACAGTATGCCAAATGACAGCCCTGCCGTGACTACTGCTGTGCTGAAATATCGTTCCCGAAAAAGGAAAAAGGGGATAAGGGGCTCCTGAACATACCGTTCAAGCCTGAAAAAGAGTGTAAGCAGAGCTATAAAGAGTATGCTGGCGATGGCGTATCGCCCTGCAGTCATGGTCTCCGTCAAACTGACCAATATGACAAAGAAAACAACCAGAAATCCCCAGAGGGAAAATCCTAGCCAGTCAAATCTTTTCTTTTGCCGCTCCACCGTATTCTGCAGGTGCGACAGAAGACAGATATGCCCTATAATACACATGAATACGCTAACCGGTAAGGTCACCAGGAAAATCAGGCGCCAGGAAAAGTAGTGGATGAGAAATCCGCTGACCACCGGACCACACATCAAACCACATGATGTTGCCAGACCAATCAGGCCAAGTCCTCTGCCAAGCTGATCTGCCGGAAATACCATCTTGATGATGGCCGGCCCTGACGACATCATCATCGCCGCACCAAGCCCCTGTATGCAGCGAAAGAGTATCAACGGCACAAGGGAGGCAGACAAATAGCAGCCGATAGAGGCTCCAGCAAAAATCAGCATCCCCTTCAGATAAATCTCTCCTCTACCCCAAATGTCAGCTATATGTCCCCAGAACACCAGGGAAATTGTAATTATCGAGAGATAGGCCAGTACAACCAGTTGGGTGGCTGCAAGACTTATAGAAAACGAACGCATGATGCTTGGCAGAGCCA
>JAUYSF010000040.1 GCA_030696435.1 Desulfoprunum sp.
CGGAAGACTCAATCCGATTTCGATAGCGATAGCGATTTCGATCCCGATCGATTCAATGACAGTGAACTGAATAGTTACTCAAGCGTTAACTTCGTCGGCTGCGCTGAAACAGGCTTGAGCAGTCGTCTGCTTTTCCCCTGGAGAACGGGGGGATTGGGCCTGCAGAAAGTTTTTTTCAAAGCAAAAGGTCTTGTCATTTCTTTCTGATAGTGATCATATGCCAATATCTGGCTCTGGAAAATAGGCCATAACTTTACTGCAATGGAGGTTGCCGATGGGCAAGCGAATAGTCATTATTGGTGGGGTCGCTGCCGGACCGAAGGCGGCGTGTCGGGTCAAACGGATCATGCCTGAGGCCGAGGTGACCCTGATCGATCAGGATAATCTGATCTCCTATGGCGGCTGCGGTATTCCTTATTATGTGTCGGGCGATGTTTCCGATGAAAAAGAGCTGCGTTCCACCAGTTTTCATATGCTGCGTGATGAATATTTCTTCGAAAAGGCTAAAGGTGTCAAAACACTCACGTCGACCCGTGCCCTGTCCATCAACCGCCGGGATAAGACGGTGGAGCTTGAAAATGTCAAGACGGGTGTGAAAAGCCTCATCCCCTATGATACTCTGATGCTCGCCACCGGCAGTAAGCCCGTAGTCCTGCCCATCCCCGGTCGGGATGCCGATGGGGTTTTCACTATCAGTGATCTGCACAAGGCGATAGAGATCAAGGAGAGAATTGCCAGAGGTGAGGTGGGTAAGGCGGTGGTCATTGGCGGCGGTGCCATTGGTATTGAGATGGCTGAGGCCCTTACCGACCTCTGGGGCGTGGAGACAACGATTGTCGAGTACATGGATCAGCTTCTGCCGCGGATTGTCGACTGGCCGATGGCCGAGGCCCTTGCCAAACATCTGCGGGACCACAAAGTCGAGGTCTATCTTGGTGAGGCGGCAACCGAGATTGTCGAGCAAAACGGCAAGGCTGTCGGAATTCGGACCGGAAAACGGATGCTTGAGGCCGATATGGTGATCATGGCGGTGGGGGTGCGGCCTCGCTCACAGCTGGCACGAGACGCCGGTCTGCACGTCTCGGAGATCGGTGCTATCGTCGTCAACGAGCGGATGCAGACCTCTGATCCTTCGATCTATGCGGCCGGAGACTGTATCGAGATTCGCCATCTCGTCACCGGCAAGGGCTTTTTTGCACCGCTGGGTAGCCTTGCTAATAAAGAGGGCCGGGTTGCTGCCGACAATATGGCAGGTATTCCCTCTGTTTTCAAAGGCGGAATCGGCAGTTTCATCATGAAAGCCTTCGATATGTCGATCGGTGCCACCGGTCTCAGTCTTGAGGCGGCGAAGGCCCAGGGCTATGAGGCGGATGTCTCTCTGACAGCCCCTTCCGACCGGGCCCATTTCTTTCCCGGCAGCGAAATCCTCTGTCTTGGCCTTGTTTTTGACCGGAGGACGAGAAAGATCCTGGGGCTTCAGGGCATTGGTCCGATGAACGATGCCCTTTCGGTCCGGATAGACGCGGCTGCCGTCGCCATATCGGCCGGGGCGGCAATCGATGTCTTGGCCAATATGGAGATGGCCTATGCCCCACCGTTTTCCACGGCCATCGATGCGATCAACGCCGCTGCCTATGTCGCGGAGAATCTCTGTGACGGCAGGATGCGTCAGATCGACTTGCGCTCATTCTTTGCCTGGATGGCCGATTTTTCCTCAAGGCCTGAGTGGATAGCCCTCGATGTCAGGCATGTAAAACAGGCGCAACCCTTTGTCGAAAAATACGGTCGGGAGAAATGGATCTCTATTCCCTATGATGAGGTGCGGGATCGATACCGGGAACTGCCGCAGGACAAGACCCTGATCATCATCTGCAATGCGGGCTCACGCTCCTTTGAAATTCAGGTGTTTCTCGATGCAATGGACCGGAAGAACACCCTGGTGATGCCTGGTGGATTCAATCTGGTCCGTCGGATGGACGCCGGTCTGGTGGCTTGATCTCCAGATTTTTGATTAGACAAAGCGTGTTTTCCTGTGATATTATGAGCCATAAATAGAAAATATACTGTATATCAGTATGTTCGATAACTCATGTCTACTGTCAGCAAGAGAACTTTTTGAGGTGGAGCTATATGGCTGATTTGAACCCGCAACACATGGTTGAAGAGATCCAGGAAAACATCAAGACTGGTGATTCTCTCAAAGCTCAGCTGGTCTTGTCTCACATCGGTGATGTCGACATCAAGTCAAGAAATCGTCTCATCTATGCCCTTTCCAAGGGTGATGTCGAATTCACCGTGCCGCTCCTTCTCTATCTCTTGACCGAACACCAGGCCGTTGCAGCAGAAATGCCGGTCGTGCGCGATACCCTGCTCTCCAATCTTCTGGCGTATCCGGAAAAACTCGAGATTTTTCTGCGCTCACCGGCGATTAAAGATAAGACTGAGCTGATCAAGGTTGCCGGAGAGCTTCGTTATGAGGAGGTAACACCTGCTCTTCTGGAGATCATCACCATTTCGCAAAGCGATGCGGAAATACTCCTCATCATTGAAACCCTCGGCCTGATCGGCGATCCCGAATGCATCAACACCCTGACCGATTATCTCTATGCCGCCAATCGTGAGATGATCATAGCTGCTGTCCAATCTCTCGGGCAGGTCGGAACCCCCACAGCCATGCATCGGTTGGCCGAGAGAATGGGTACGGATAACGAGATCGATTACATGATCCTCTCGATCTTTGCCGAGGTTCAAGACCAGATATCGCTTGAAAAACTCAATGCAACCATTCGTTCGCACTACGCCCATATGCGGACCTATGCCAAACAGCAGTTGGTCAACATCGGCCCGAAGGCGGTGCCCAATCTCCTTGAAAATCTCCAGCAGGATGATCCGGATTTCCTTATCCACACCCTCAATGTCCTGGGTGATATCGGTGATGAATCGGCCGTTACGCCGATCCGTAAGCTTCTTGCCAACGAGCCCAGGAGTGCCAATGTCCGTTTCGCAGCCTATGAGGCTCTGGCCCTGCTGCCCTTGAAGAAAGGGGCCTATACCCTGACGGCCGGCCTCACCGACCCCGAGGATCATGTCTGTGTCGCGGCTGCCCGGGCCATCGATCAGAATTATTCGGATATCCTTGTCGCAGGTATCAGAAATCTTCTGCGAGGGCCGGAGAATGAGGCCCGGCATATCGCCAAGATCATCGTCAATGCCCAGGTCGACAAGATTTTCATGAGTCTGGCCGAAGACGAGATCTTTCAGAACCTGGCCCTTATCTATCTGCCGCACGCCCATAAGGATATCCGGGAGCACTACCACAAACTGCTCGCCGATACCGGCATAAAGGATTTTGCCCGCAAGATTATCGGTAAGGACGATCAGGCGGTACGCCTCAAGGTCGTGGCTGTCGATGATTCGAGGATGATCCTTAATATCTATAAGGCAACGCTTTATGAACTTGGCTACGAACCGATACTCTTTGAGTTCCCAGCCTCAGCGATTGAATGGCTGCAGGGCGAGAAGCCTGCCATGGTCCTGACTGATCTGAATATGCCCGATATTACCGGCATCCAGATGACCAAGAAGATACGGGAGAAATATGCTGCTGAGGTTTTGCCCATAATTATGGTGACGACCCAGAATGAAAGCCAGGACAACGAGGCGGCCATGTCAGCCGGGATTAATGCGATCCTGCATAAACCCTTTAACGCCAAGTCTCTCGGGGCGGCGATGGAGAAACTGCTGAAGTGATATATTCCTCCAGCATATCGAAAGAGCGGCCGACATCTTCGGGCCGATGGGCGTCGGAGCCGGCGACGAGTGGAATTCCGTGGTCCATGATCATCCGGAGCACGGTACGAGCGGGAAAGGGTTCGCCCCGGATCGGTAGACCCGAAGTGTTGATCTCAGCGGCCATTCCCCGGGACTTGACGGCCCGCAGCAATTGCTCGATTCTATCAAGATGCTCTACAGAATATCTGAGATCGGGGATATAGCGTAGAGCGGCATCGAGATGGCAGAGAACGGTACCCGGCAGAGTGCAAACGGCCTCTGTCAGAACCTCGAAGTAGTTCGAGAGAAGCCATTCCGGACCGATATCCCGGGCTCGTCTGATGTTCTCTTCCTTGCGGCTGAGCAGATTGAGATGGTGGCTGTGACCGGGGATATTGGCGTAATGAAAGGATACCCCGATTCTGTCCCATTGTCTGCCCGAGAGTCTTTCCAGCAGTTCTTCCGAGCGTTCCGGATTATAGCCGACCTCCACCCCCAGGCCGATAGTAATCTGATCTGGGTATTTTCCTCGCAGTCGTTTCCCTTCGGAAAAATAGAGCTCAAAATCTTCTTCAGTCAGCCAGGTTGTCTCGGGATATCGGATTCCTGCCTCCATGTGTTCGAGAAAGCAGATCTCTTTGAGGCCCTTGTTGATTGCGGCCAAGACGTATTCCTCCATCTCGCCGATGGCATGATGACAGAATCGAGTATGGATATGGCCGTCGGAGAGGAGGTCGATGGGCGACGCGTGCAGAGACATTTTTTCCCTCAAAGTGGTAGAGCAGTACTGGGGGAAAAGGGCATAATCCGACAGACTCCTGGGGCGGATTATGCAGCGAGGGGTTTTGCTCAGGCGTTTCCTTTGGGGAAGAAATGGACAACTCCGTCGATTGCCGAGGTGTCGCAAATATGGCCTATTTCCAGTCCGAGATCGATAAAATCTTCGAGCCCATCAATTTTTAGTGACAGGACGGGGCCATCCGGTAGATGGTAATATATTGTATTGACAGCAGATAAATCGATCGGTTGGACAAACAGTTTCATGCAAGCATATCCTTAGTAGACTACGGGGTAGGGCGGTCCCTGCAGGATGTAAAGCAGGGTGTGGAACAGGACATATACGAATATTTCAGAAAAACTGCAAGGAATAACGGAAAAGCCGTCGTTGTCCTCGATTCCGCCAGGGTGTTCGGTAGCATGAGACTGTGGCGAGGACGGGAGGAGCAGCGGCTGACTCTCTCCTTTATGGGTTTGACACAAGAGTCTCGTATGTTTATTATATCAGACTTCGTGACTACCACAAACTTCCATTCCGGCAGTTTCTAATCATATTAAGACAAGGTGATGTAATGAGTACAGAAGAGATGAATGTCAAAGGAAAGCCTCTCTTTGGCAAGGACAACAATCCCTCCAATATCCTGCCCCAGAAGCTGACCCTCGAGAGCAAGATCAAGTTCCGCTGCCATCCCGGAGTGCGTTGTTTCACCGCCTGCTGTGGTGGTATCAAGATCATCCTGACGCCCTATGATATCCTCATGCTTACCAGAAGGCTGGATATCCCCGCCCATGAATTTCTGCAGCAGTATACCCTGCCGACCTATCTGGAAAAAACCGATATGCCGGGAGTCATGCTCAAGCTCAGAGAGGATGACAATAAATGCCCCTTTGTGACGCCGGCCGGTTGTACGGTGTATACCGATAGGCCGACGGCCTGCCGGTACTACCCGGTTGGTATGGCGGATTTTCACGAAGGCGGCACCCGTGATGGCAAGGGCAACGAGGTCAAGGGCGAGGATGATAAGTTTTATTTCGTCGTCAAAGAAGATCACTGCAAAGGATTTGAAGAGGATAAGGAGTGGACGATCGGCGAATGGCGGGCCGATCAGGGCGTCGATGTCCGCGACGAGATGAATAAGGAATGGCTCAGATTGGTGATGCGCCGAAAATCCTTCGGTCTGCAGGCCACCCTGTCTGAACAGGCCAAACGCATGTTTTTTATGGCCTCCACCGATCTGGCCCATTTCAGAAGATTTATCTTTGAGAGCTCTTTCCTTGATACCTATGAAATGGACGAGGAGATCCTTGCCAAGATCAAGGAGGATGATATCGAGCTGATGCATTTTTCCTTCAAATATCTGGCGGCCACTCTTTTCGGGGTAGCGAATATCAAGATCAAGGAAGAGAAAGTCAAGGCGAAGATTGAGCAGATCAAACAACGTCAGGATGAATCGGTACTCCAATCGATCAGGGAGTATGAGGAACTCAAGGCCGAGACTGCGCGGCAGAAGGCCGAGTCTCCTATCAAATAGGGGCTTGCTCTCTTCCGGGGGATTTGCTGGAAGGAGAGGGAAACGAAAAGGGGCACCGGTAATACACCGGTGCCCCTTTTTTTATGCGAAAGGCAGAAACACATAGCCTCCCGACCACAGGGCCGGGAGGGGTGATACAGGATTATTTACTCTCTTCAGCCTCGGGCTCCAGAGCCTGAGCACGACCTTTGAGGAACTTCCAGCTCTTCAAGACATCTTTTTGCGACAGGGCCATGAGGGCATCGGCCTCGGTCGGATTGACCATCTTCAAGGCCCGGTAGCGGTTCTCGCCGAGGGCATATTCCGCGAACGTGATAGAGGGATCCTTGCTGTCGATGGTCAGCGGGTTCTTGCCCTGGGCCTCGAGATCCGGATTGAATCGATACAGCGGCCAATGTCCGCTCAATACCGCCTTTTTCTGCTGCTCAAGTCCCTTGGCCATATTGATGCCGTGGTTGATGCAGTGGGCATAGGCGATAATCAGCGACGGCCCGTCATAGGCCTCGGCCTCGGCGATGGCCTTGATGGCTTGGGCCGGATTGGCACCGATACTGATCTGGGCCACGTAAACATTGCCATAGGTGGCAAAGATCATGCCCATATTCTTCTTGGGCATCTTCTTGCCGCCGGCGGCAAACTGGGCGGTCGCAGCGCGTGGTGTGGATTTGGACATCTGTCCGCCGGTGTTGGAATACACCTCGGTATCGAGAACGAGAATGTTGACATTCTCACCGGAGGCCAGAACATGGTCAACACCGCCGTAACCGATATCGTATGCCCAGCCATCGCCACCGAAAGCCCAAACGGATTTCTTTACGAGAAAGTCGGTGAGGTGGAGGAGTCGCCGAGTGATGCTGCCATTGTCTTTCAGGAGGATGGCGTTG
>JAUYSF010000043.1 GCA_030696435.1 Desulfoprunum sp.
CGAGGGCCTGCCAAAAACCTACAACGAAGGAGATCGGGCTTTTTACGACGCCATCAAATGGAGGTCGCAATGAACAAGAATATGAGCTTGGTCCGAATGTGGGCAGAACTGTTCTCCGCTATCTGGATAATCATCTGCGTTGCCGCACCTGTCGCTTTCGCCCAGACCTCTCAACCGAACACAACACCTGCTCCGGTGCTGACGGATGCTCCCGGCGAGAGCAGGGCTGGTGGGCGGATGCGCGTTACCTTCATCAATCCTGGAATTTCCGATATCAATAACCCCACCGGCACCTTCTGGCTGTCCGTGTCGGCATTTATGCAGGCTGCCGCTGATGACCTGGGGATTGATCTGGAGATCATCTACTCAGAACGAAATCATCTCCTGATGCAGCGACAGGCACAAGATATCGCCGCTCGGCCCAAACCGCCGGATTATGTGATCGTCGTCAACGAAAAACTGGCCGCCGATGAGATGGTCAAGGTGCTTGATAAAGCCGGCATCAAAGTCTTTGTGTTGCTCAATACCTTTTTTGGTGATCAGGCCACGGCAATGGGCAAGCCGCGCGAGAAATATCCGTCCTGGCTTGGCTCGCTGATCCCGGACAACCAAACTGCCGGATTGACGATTGCCAAGCGAGTCATTGATAAAGCCATGCAGGCCGGGCTTTACGGTAAGGATGGCAAGATTCACTTGATTGCCATTGCCGGCGATTATGCTACTCCGGCCTCCATCGCCAGAAATGTTGGGTTGCAGGTCGCCGTCAATGAATATGCCAAAGTCAAGCTGGAGCAAATGTTCGTTGGTGAATGGAACAAGGACAAAGCCAAATATCAGGCACAAGGTGCTTTAATGAGGTACCCGGAAGTTTCTGCTGTCTGGGTCGCCAATGATCCGATGGCCTTGGGGGCAATAGAGGCGGTGAACGAAGCCGGAAGGAAGCCCGGCAAGGATATCATGATTGGTGGGCTGAATTGGGATGCTCCGGCCTTGGGGTATGTCCAGGATGGCAGTATGGCAACCTCCGTTGGCGGGCATTTCATGACCGGGGCCTGGGCACTGGTATTGCTCTATGACTATCACCACGGAAAAGACTTTGCGGCCGGCGGCACGCAACTCCAATACCCTATTTTCAGTGCATTGGATCGTGAGAATGTTACTCAATATCTGGCCCAGTTTGGTAAGAGCGATTGGGGTAAGGTGGATTTTACGAGATTCTCGAAGGTGTTCAATCCCGGTCTCACAGAATACGAGTTTAACCTGGAGAGTCTGTACCGCAACATCGAAAGCCGGTAAGATCGATCAGTCGTGTTCAAAGGAATGCGGGTTTGCCACCACCCTTTCCGGCACTCAGGCAGCGTCTCCGTTACTCCTCATTCCCGGCTGTTACCGCGTGCGGGCCAGCACAACCAAGGCAATGAGAATGATGCTGCCGCCGACTAACTTCATTGGGGTTATCGGCTCGCCCAGGAAGAAGGCGGCGAGGATCACCGTCACCAGCGGCTCAAGGGTGGAGATCGTGGCCGCATCGCTTGCCCTGAGCCGAGCCAGACCTGCAAAAAACGACACCATGGCAATCACCGTTGACACCACCGCTATCGCCACCACCGCCAGCCATCCTGAGGCCGATCCCGGCAAAACGGGCTGCTGGATCGCGGCCATCACCGCAAAAACTCCAGCGGCTGAAAGCATCACCACCGTGGCCGCCGGCAGTGCCCCCTCCGCCCGCATCATCCTACTTCCTACCAGAATATAGATCGAATAGATCAGGGCAGCACTGATGCCGAGCACGACGCCCTGCAGGCTGCCGCCGGCATCGCCGCCGATGATCAGGGCCGTTCCTGCCAGGGCCGCCATCACCGCCGCGAATTTGAACCGGCTCAGACGCTGACGCAGAAAGATGGCGCCAAGCACGGTTACCAGTGCCGGATAGAGATAGAGGAGCAGCGACACCAGGCCTGCCGAGGCATAGTTCAAGGCTGAAAAGAAACAGAACGATTGGCCGACATAGCCCAACCCGCCCATGCAAATCAGGATCAGCAGGTTTTTGCCGCGTGGCCAGGGCAGACCTTTGGCCAGCATGATGGTGCTCATCAGCAGGGCGGCAAAGGCGAAACGCAGGGCCAGTACTGCCACCGGTTCGGCGCCGGAGGCATAGGCGATCTTGATGAAGATCGGCAGTGCCCCGAAAGAGGCGGCGGAAAGTGCGACATACAGCACGCCGGTCAGGGGCGTGGAGGCCGTGGCCGGGGCACCGGCGGATTGACTGGAAGTTGAAGGGGGCATGGGTGTTAAAAATCCGGAGAGGCTGCGGCCGTGCCGTGCCGTCGGGAGTCTGATTTGTCATGATTACAACAGGAGCTATGCCCTGTTGCTGTGTTCTTCCTTCGCTGTGCTGCGTTTACCCCTCAATGCTATATTGCATCTTGTCCCATAAGCCTGCCCCGGATTGAAACCTTTTCGGTAGAGATGGATCAGCAGAAAGCCGAAGACGGCAATAATCAGAGCCCACTCCTCAGGTTCGGGAACGGCAGTCGCTTCAAAGGGCGTTGTCGGCGAAGTCAGGATCTCCTTTCCCGTTTCAACCTTTCTATCAAAACGGTCATTTTCCTTCTCAGCTGCTTCAAGCATTTTTCGCTGAGCATCGTCCACCAGGACAATCATAGATGAATAGGGCGAGATGATTGCCGATTTCATTGCGATCTTCTGTAAACGATCAAGCTCTTCGTTGCTGGTTGTTAAGCCATATTTGACTGACTGGAGAATGAGTTTATGGGCCGCCAAAGGTTCGAGAGAAGATTCTCCTTGAGTGGATCTCTCGCCGGTCTTTGCAATTCTCCAGATGTATCTGTCATCAATATCGACAACATCTTGTTGTGTCTGAGTCAATTGCAGGTGGTTGATCGAAACCAGTGCATTTTCAATTCTTGTCTCGATATTTCCGCCGATTTCATACAACCGCTTCAGAAGATTGTCACTTATTGATCGAGGATATTTATGATCCGTCAGATAAAACCACACCGGTTTATCGATTGCTGAGTAGTCGCGCACATTTTCATTTTCTCTGAAAAATGTCTTGTCAGTGATCACCAGCACGGATTTTTTCTCCGTTTGGAGGAGTGAAAATCTTTGGGCGAAGTCTCCAGAATCAAAAAATCCCCAAAACAGCCGGTCTTCAATCTCCTTGTTAAAATCAGGACCAATCTTTGAAACCCCATCGTGCCAAAGAAAATACTCCACACCAGTGTTGGCGCAGTCCGCGTCTATCCTGTTTTTGGCGGCAACGATTTCATCCTTTCTCTTTGCCATGCTCAACGACCCATCGATGACGACAGCGAGAGAGCAATCAGGCTCAGGGGATGTCTCGGGGGTATGAAACGGCAGCATTTCGATACTGCGGTCTTCAATGTACTGCACAAGGTGTACTGGTGCTGAAGATCCCTTGAATGGAACCATTTCAGGAAGCCATTCGTCATTTTTTTGAATGTGATTTCCGTCGAGGGTGCATTTGGTCTTTGCATCCCAATAGAGGTTGCGTTTTTCCGTCAGAACCGGAAGTTGCCAGGCGCTTTCGTTTTGCTTTACCATTCGAAGGCTTAACCACATATGCATGACGTGTTTTTCCGGAATTCGAAGGTCATTCGCTGGAATGGGAAAGACCCTCAACCGATACAGTTGTGGTCCCACCTGTTCGGCGAGGGCGGGGTCTTCATTTCTTTTCGAGATCTCTTTATAGACCTTCTGGGCGGCTCCCCGCGGGGCCACTTTCGCTGCAAATTTTTTGGTTTCGTCGTCGCTGAGCCACAGCCCGTTTATCACCGCGCCTTGCGGAAGTTTGAGGTGGAGGAAGATTTCTTCCTGCCTGTCGGATGGATTGTAATAAACCTCATGGATTTCCAGGTTCGCCCACTCACCTTGCTCGGTGATTGAAATGTCCTGGGACTCAAGATAGACTTTCTTTTCATTGATATTGATCAGCCCGGCGTCGATTTGCTCTCTCGAATAGGTTGACTGGACGGCATAACGAATATCGTCTCGCTCATCTTCTTGAAGAGAGGCATCAAAGAAATCGTTATAATATTTCTCGGCAAGTCGCTGGTCATTGGCCATTCCACTTGACGATCCCTGGTAAAAAAATGGCCGGGCGACAGTATTGAAAAGGGTCTGCAGCCAACGGGTAGATTCTTCGGATACGGCAAATGTCTTTTGGTAAAGAACCTGAATGAAATTGGACTTTGAATAATCTCCCATGTATCGGTAGGGCGCCAGGTAAATATCGCTGAGGGCGTTACGGTACTGTTGTTCATTTTTTATGAAATCTGTCTTTTCAACCGCACTTCCGGAGAAGTTCCTGAACTTTTGCAGCACGGTATCATGATTCTGTTTCGTGAGGAGGACAAAAAGAAGAGTGATCGCGGCGAGTGTTGCAAATGATGTGCCGTACACCCTCGCTGGGTTTGTTGTCGCGTGTTGCCTTGTGGCAGACTGCCAGTTCTTGAACGAGGTATATACATAGACGATTGGAAACAGAAGAAAGAGTGTGGACGAGTAGATTATGAAAATTGTGCCAATGAACAGAAAGAAGAAGCTGAACATCGAGCTGAACAGCTCTGTCAGCGATATTTTTGACAGTCCTATTATGGCCTCCTTGAGACCTTCGACCATTCCATAGGCCATGGGGGGGATAAGAAAGGCGAGCGATAAAAATATCCAAGCCCCACCCCAAAGAAAGGCACTGGCTCCAATGATATCTGCAGAGGATGAAGCTCTTTTCAAGGAGAACAGTCGATAGCCGAAATACAGTGATATGAGTGTAAAAACACTGAGAAAGAATCCGACTCCGGCTGTTAAGTCCCTGAGGAAAAATATCCTGAACAAGGTCAACACCAGGAGGGGAAGCTCAATGCAGTACATGAGGTCAAAAAGTTTTTTCGAGTCTTTTCTCAGATAGATAAAGCCAAAGAGCGTAGAAATTGCGGGAATAAGCAGAACAACGGCGAAGAACGCCACGAAATCCTTATTCACCGTTCCCATCCGCAGGCTATACAGCAAGTCGGATCCGATAATTGGCACAAGACCCAAGTAGATGAATACCAAGAATATGATGTTCCACGACCAAAAGAGCAAATGCCTTGCGGCGTTCATTTTATGTTTCATTCCTTCCCTCGTTTTCTAACATCGTTTGCGCCTGGCGATGAAAATCAGTTACGAGTCCATTCATCAGGCCTGGAGAATCGATTTTCTGGGGCCCATCGATATAAAGACAAACCATGACATAGGACTTGTCCGAGTGCAGCAGTCCGGACCAAATTCTTGAAGAGTAGTCGTCAGTCGAGTCAGTTACCGATTGAAACCAGTAGACGACCTCATTTGGTGAATGTTCGACCTTTATGTTTCTCACCGGCAGGTCATCCCGGAAAACAAGCGTTCTTGAGGAGGCAACCGTATGGCCCTGTCCTTGCAAGCACTGCTCGGGATGGTGATGCCCTCTCCAAGACTTGGACAGCACCAAGAATGCCGTGCCTGTCAAACCAGAAAATTTAAATCGGCTCTTTTGGTAGGAGATAACCCCATTTCGAAGGAAAAAATCCTTTTCTTGACTGGTAAGGTCAAGGCTGCGGTTGGAGTTTTCAGCTCTATGCGGGACAATGCGAGCGCCGGTCGCGGGCACGTACAGCTCGTTAATGGATATCGCCAGTGCAAGAACCAGAGTAACAAACAGCGCAGATTTCTTGTTGAAATGCTGAGGCAATACAGTTTTTACAGGTTCATATCTCCGGCAAATGGACGTAAAGGTAAAATAGGAGATGCAACACGCTGCAAGGAAACCCACCAAACCAAGGGGTGAGTGAATGGAATCCATCACGGACTTGGGGAGTGTTGCATTGGAGAGCAAAATAAGCATGATGATCCGGAAGATGTTGGCCACAACAACAAGGATCCAACTGATAGCAAGCGAGACAACCCAGGCGGCATTGATTTTAAATTTTTCAATCAGGCTGAGAATGACCGAGAACAAGGTGATCGACCAAAGACTTTTGATTCCGCTGCACGGCAGATCAATGTGAGCGAATCTGTTTTCAAGAAGAAGGATGGTTTCAGTCGATTGAACCTGCATTCCGATGATCGCAAGAAAGGTCTCGGCTATTTTGGCTGAAATAACTCGAAGTGGAAATCCGAGGAATGTTTCAATGTGGTAGCTGAATGGCAGGCAGACGATAAACAATAAGACAAGTGGAAAAGATGCCTTCCATTTGTCCGTCTCAATAATAAATCCCATGAAACCATAGATGGCAAGGCCTACAAAGAAGCAGGAAACCATGTCAGCATCGATGAACTTCTCAGTGGCTAAAAATCCAATGATACCGAAAGAAAAGACTGTCGCTGAAAGGTTTGTGATTTGGCAGCGTCGAATACATATTTTTTGACTGAAGCCTCGAATTCCCAGCAAAACAAGGAAACCGATCAGCAATATCGAGTGGAGTCTGTATTCCGTTGCATGCAGACTTCGGTAGAGCCATGCAAACGGTGAGTGAAACAGCACCGTCAGGAGCAATCCCATAACGAGAAGAGCGATATTTTTTACTACCTGATTTGTATCTGTCGATTCCATTAACCAATCATGAAGGATTGAACGAAATTTATCGCTGGAACTACATGAAGTAGATAGGTGGTGGTGGCAAGAAGATGTTTTCTCAGCGAGTCTTAGAAATGGCTTCCCAGCTCAGAGGGTTAATTTTCAGTGCAGTATACCTATCCCGTTCTTCCGGTTTTGACAAGAATTTTCCGATACATATCCTCCTATACTTGCGCTGGCCGGCAGGAAGGGTGATTTCGGCTAAAATGATTGCAACCATGCTGAATTTTGGGTCGCAGTGGTGGTGGGCCGTTGCGGAAAAAGCCGTATTGCGGTGCGGGTGATCCGGTGTGCTTCTGTATTTCTTTCTACCAATAAGCCGTCGTCAAAGAATAACCGTAATATTGAAATACCGTGTCCGGCAGAAGGGACCGTAACGAAATGGTCAGGAATGTAATGATTATTTTGTAACGGTCCCTAAACCCTTTGACATAATCCAATAATTGGCTATAAAAAGAAAGATTGAGCGCTCGATCATAATTGTGGTTGGAAATCTGCCTGTCAAACATCAGGTTCATATTGACGGGTTGGAGTTTTGTGTATCTGCGCGGCGGTTGTGAAAATGGATGGGGTTGCCGGCTGAAGAGACGGTGAAGAGAGTTGAGGACAGCAAATTAACAGAATCGAGGAGATACGAGCACTATGGAAAACCAGAATGTCTTTTTTGATGTGTTGACGCCGGTGCATTTCATCAGCCGGTCCGCCATGATTTATCCGAACAAAACCGCCATAGTCTATGATGAGAAACGCTATACCTACAAAGAATTCTATGAGCGGGTTAATCGCCTGGGCAGCGCTCTGCAGAAGGCTGGTATCGGCAAAGGAGATAAGGTGGCCTTTATCTGTCCGAATACCCCGGCCATGCTTGAAGCACATTTCGCCGTGCCGATGATCGGTGCGGTGCTGGTCAGTGTCAATATCCGCCTGGCACCTCCGGAAATCAGCTATATTATTAACCATTCCGATGCTAAGGCCCTGTTCGTCGATAATGAATTCGGCGGCATCGTCAAGCCGATCTTCGGCGAACTGACCGCGGTCGAAACGATTGTCAATATCTGCGACATCACCCCTGACAAACCGCTTCCCGGCCTGGATTATGAAGCATTTTTGGCGACCGGTTCTGCGGATCCAATACAGGCCCTCGTTGACGATGAATATCAGAATATTACCATCAATTACACTAGCGGCACCACTGGCCTGCCCAAGGGCGTTATGTATCATCACCGGGGTGCCTATCTCAATGCCCTGGGCGAAATGCTGGAAACCGGCTTCAACTCGACCTCGGTCTATCTTTGGACCCTGCCGATGTTCCACTGCAACGGCTGGTGTTTCACCTGGGGCGTGACGGCCATGGGCGGCACCCATGTCTGCCTGCGCAAGGTGGTCCCCGAGGAAATTTACAAGATGATCGAGAGGGAAAAGATCACTCACCTCTGCGCCGCGCCCACCATCCTCATCGGCATGTCGTCATATGCTACGGCCAACGACATCAAGCTCAAACACGCCTTGCAGATCATCACCGCCGGGGCACCGCCAGCCCCGACCATCATCCAGAATATGGAGACCATTGGCGCAAATATCCTCCACGTCTACGGTCTGACTGAGGTCTATGGGCCGCACACCGTCTGCGCCTGGAAGGAGGAATGGGCGGATTTGTCGCTTGAAGAACAGGCCAAGATCAAATCCCGTCAGGGCGTGGCTTATGTGGTGGCCATGTATGCCGATGTGGTTGATGTGCTGACCATGCAACCGGTACCGCGGGATGGCAAAACCATTGGCGAGATCGTCATGCGCGGCAACAATGTGATGATGGGCTACTATAAAGATACCAAGGCCACGGACACGGCCTTCGAGGGCGGCTGGTTCCATAGTGGCGATCTGGCGGTCATGCATCCTGACAATTACATC
>JAUYSF010000072.1 GCA_030696435.1 Desulfoprunum sp.
TCCATCCTGTATAGGTTTTACTCTCAATTACCTCAGCCAGGCCAACTGCACCTTCGCCATCATCGGTTTTCTCAAGAAACACTGGCCGGATATCCCCATCGTCATGGGCGGCGGGTTGATCACCACTTGGATGCGTGGTCCCTCCTGGCAAAATCCCTTTGCCGGTCTCATCGATTTTCTCATTGCAGGACCGGGCGAGGGACCGCTGCTGGCCTTTCTCGGCGCGGAGAGGCCGAGCGAGAAACCTATCACTGATTATCTGGGACTCAGGGATCTGCCCTACCTTGCACCGGGCTTCATCCTGCCCTATGCCGCCTCCTCGGGCTGCTACTGGAAAAAATGCGCCTTCTGCCCCGAGACGAGTGAAGAAAATCCCTACCACCCCCTCAGCCCACAGCAGGTCACAGCAGAACTCGGCCAATTGACCAACGCCACTCATCCCAGGCTCCTGCATTTTCTTGACAATGCGGTCAGTCCGACGATCATGAAGGAGTTGATCCGGCAGCCACCGGGGCCTGAGTGGTACGGCTTTGCCCGAGTCAGCCGTCACCTCACTGACCCTGATTTCTGCAGGACCTTGCGGCAATCGGGCTGTGTCATGCTCAAACTCGGTATCGAATCGGGTTCACAGGAGGTCCTGGAGAATATGCACAAGGGTATCGATATCCGGCAGGTATCAGATGCGCTGAGGGTCTTGCACGGGGCAGGAATCGCCACCTACGTCTATCTCCTCTTCGGCACTCCTTCAGAATCTCTTGCAGAGGCACGAGAGACCCTTGAATTTGTCAGGAAGCACCATCGGGAAATAACCTTTCTCAATCTGGCAATCTTTAATCTACCGGTCGGCAGCATCGAGGCTAATGATCTCGAAATTACCGACCGGCACCAGGGGGATCTCTCGCTCTATCACGATTTCCGCCACCCACGGAACTGGAACCGCCGGGAAATCCGCCACTTTCTAGCCGCTGAATTCAAATGCCAGCCGACGGTCTTGCCGATTCTCCAGCGGGATCCGCCTTTTTTCACCTCAAATCACGCGGCCTTTTTTACCGGTATTGCTTAATTTCATTTCCAAATCAAGATGAGAACGCGAAGGCAAGCGAGCAGCGACGAGACAGTACATTGAGTACGGCAAGGAGCCGCACAGCATAGCCGACAAAGTTAACGCTTGATTTGGACTTGGAATAACATGAGGACGGCTATCTGATCTCAACCAGCTCGATGGCAAAGATCAGATCCTTGCCGGCCAATGGTGGGTTGGCATCGAGGATGATGTTGCTGTCGGTGATCTCGGTAACCACTACCCGGATCAGTTCGCCGTTGACGCCGCCCATCTCGAGTCGCATGCCGAGTTCGAGGTCGAGTCCCGGCGGAACCTGGTCGAGGGGCGCGTTGATGACCATCTCCTCGTTGCGCTCGCCATAGGCCTTGTCGACAGGGATATCGACAACCTTCGACTGGCCGACGGTCATGCCGATCATTGCCTCGTCAAAGCCCGCAATGACCTGACCGCTGCCGACCGCAAACTCAAGAGGATCACGGCCTTCGGAGGTATCAAAGACCGTCCCGTCACTGAGTTTGCCGGTATAGTGGACCAATACCGTATCACCTTTTTTCACTTCTGTTGTCATATCCGCTCCTTTGGCCCATTGGGCTTTTTCTCTTCGATAAAATGGTTCATTGTTTTTTTCAGCTCACGACACGAACGCCAAGGCCAGCCGCAGATCTAAGGAGCTGCGGCTGGCCTTGGCGTTCTCGTCTTGATTTGAAAATGGAATCACTGCCTGATTCCAAGATGACATAAAAAGACGCAAACAGGCGGCCACTATAGCATAGCAGAGAGATGAAAGATACACCTGCCAGCCTTTTTTTCCTTTCCAGTCGGCAGGCCGTAAAAAGAAACGGGCGGATTCCGCCCCATGCGGCATCCGCCCTCATATTTTACAAACATGTTTCAGCCGGTGAGTTGTTTGGCTACACCTTGAAGGTCGAGACCAGTTTATTGAAGCCGTCCGAGAGGCTTTTGAGCCGTGCGGCATTGTCACTCACCGATTTGGCGTTGTTGCTCATCTCAGTACTTGCCTGATTCACCTCGGCGATCTCTCGGGCGATATCGCCCGACACCTCCGAGCTCTGGGAAACGTTGGTATTTATCTCCTGGATGCCCTGCAGGATCTGGCTGACGCTCTTGGCGATCTCATTGGCCGTCACCGACTGCTCCTCCACCGCCGTGGCGATGGTATTGACGATATCGCTGTTCTCCCCGACCACGGTACTTATAGTCTGGATCTCGGAGACCGTGGCGTTAGTGGTCTTCTGAATATCGCTAATCCGCACCCTGATCTGCCGGGCCGCCTCGGAGGTCTGTTTGGCCAGTTCCTTGATCTCACTGGCCACAACCGCAAAACCCTTACCGGCATCACCGGCCCTGGCTGCCTCGATGGTGGCATTGAGGGCCAGCAGATCGACCTGGTCGGAGATTTCGGATATCGTTTCCAGAACCTTGTTGATTTCCCGGGCGGCAACACCGAGTTCATCCACCCTGGCCGAGGCGGATGCAGCCTGGGAAACCGCCTTATCGGTAATGGCCCTGGCCTTTTCCGAGGTCTCGGCGATCTCGTTGATAGTCGAGGTCATCTCTTCGACGGCGGCCGAAACCACATCGACACTGGCGGCAGTTTCATCCATTGAGGAGGCGACGGTCGCCATATTGGCAGACATTTCCTCAACCGCTGCGGCCACCGTATTCGATTTATCCGAGGTGGCCGAGGCACCGCTCGACATTTCGCCTGCCGTGACGGCCAGGGATTGCGCCGACGAATGCACCTCCCGCGCATCCGTGCCGATGATCTTGATGATGCCCTGCAGTTTTTCAACGAAGACATTGAACCACTTAGCCATGTCCGCCAGCTCATCCTTGGTGACTACCTGCAATCTGCGGGTGAGATCACCCTCGCCTTCAGCGATATCGCGCAGCATCAGCCCGGCATCCTTGATCGGTCGGGAGATCTTGCGGGAGACAAAGGTCAGGACCACGGCTACGACCAGGATGAGAAGAGCACTGATTCCTATGATCCACACCCTCTGGGCGCTGACCGCCCCGGTTATCCCCTGTTCCTGCTGGGCCAGGGCTAGATCGATATCATCGACGTAGATGCCGGTGCCGACGATCCAGTTCCATTCCTTGAACAACTTGACAAACGACAGTTTAGCAACCGGCTTTTCCTTGCCCGGTTTTGGCCACATATAGTCGACAAACCCCTCCCCTTTGTCGCGACCGACCTGAGCCATCTCGCTAAAAAGCTTTTTGCCGTTCGGATCGGCATAATCCTTGTAATTCTTGCCGTTCATCTCAGGTTTGATCGGATGCATGACCATATTCGCTTCGGTATCGATAATGAAGAAGTAATCATTACCGTCGGGTCCGAAACGCAGGCTGCTGATCTGCTGTCGGGCCTCTTCCTGAAACCTCTTTTCGGCATTTTCAAGATAGACGCCGGTGCCGATCACCCAGTTCCAGGGTTTGAACAATCGGACATAGGAGAGTTTACCAACTGGTTTCTCCTCGCCCGGTTTTGGCCACATATAGTCGACGAAGCCCTTTTCCTTTTCGCCACAAACCTTGACCATCTCGACGAAGAGTTTTTTGCCGTTCGGGTCGGCAAAGGTTGCAAGGTCTTTGCCGTTCATCTCCGGTTTTGTCGGATGCATGACCATGAAGGGCCGCATGTCGTTGATCCACAGATAGTTGCCGTCGCCGTAGCGCATGGTGCTGATGACGGCAGCGGCAGCCTGCTGCTTCTCGGCATCACTCAGGTCGGTTTTTTTATAGATGGCCTCTATGGAAGAATAGGCCAGGTTGACAATCGACTCAAGTTCACGCTTATAGACCATGGCCACCTGCTCCGGGTCATGGGCCGCCTTGTACTGGGTCTCCATGATCTTGAAGGTGTTGCGCACCAGGTCATTGAGTTTTTCATTCTTGGCATCGCGCATGACGGTGCTAATGGTTTTAAGACTCTGAGCCCCCTGATTCTGCAGAGAATTGATACTCATGAAGGTGGTGAAGATCCCGAAGATGAGGAAAAAGGGCAGGGTAAAAAGGAGAATCTTGGTTTTGATCGACATGGCTTCCTCCTATACAGAATGAAAACGTTCCGATGCTCGACGCTCAGAGACTCATTGAATCTTTTCAGAGGCAAGATCATTGCTCCCTCTCTTTGAGGTATATACGAAACACCCGGAGAGAGTCAAGCTTTCAACTCCTGCCGATTTTCTCCTTTTTCTTTTAGGCCCATTGTAGTAATTTTCTGAGTCAACAGCCCTTTCAGTAATTGCCGGTCAGCCAGGCAAACATTTCAATAAAGGCCGGCCAGATATTCTCTCATGCACCCGAGACCACAACCCCTATGAAGAAAACAAAGATAGTTGCCACCTTAGGCCCGCGCAGCCAGACCGAAGAAGAGATTCTCGCCTTTATCCAGGCCGGGATGGACGTCGCCCGGATCAATCTCTCGCACGGAGACCGCCAGGCCCACGAACGGCTCATCGATCTGGTGAAGAAGGCCAGACGCCGAGCGGATAGTGATACCGCCATCCTCCTTGACACCCGCGGCCCGGAGATCCGGGTTCTTGACCTGCCGGCACCTCTTGAACTCGCCGACGGCCAGCATCTGGTCATCACCTCCGACCATGCCTCCTGCAACAGTGAGCGCATCGGCGTGAACTATGCCGGTTTTGCCCTCGATGTGCACAAAGGCCACCGCATTCTGCTCGACGACGGCAAACTGGCCTTGAAAGTCATCAGCGTGACCGGCGGCGATGTCCTCACCCTCGTCGTCACCGGCGGACGACTGACCAGCCGCAAGCGGGTCAGCCTGCCTGATTCTACCGTCAATCTGCCATCGCTTTCTGAAGAGGACAAGGCGGATATCGCCTTCGGGGTAAGCAAGAACGTCGACTTTATCGCCACCTCCTTTGTCCGCCAGGCCGACGATGTCTGGGCGGTGCGCCGCATAATCGAAGAGCACGGCGGCAGACAGGCAATTATCGCCAAGATCGAAAACCGCCAGGGCGTTGAAAATCTGGGCCAGATCCTCCAGGCTGCTGAAGGCTTGATGGTGGCGCGAGGCGACCTCGGGGTCGAGATGCCGGCCGAAGAGGTGCCGATCATCCAGAAACGGCTGATCCACGCCGCCAACCTCGCCGGCAAACCGGTGATCACCGCCACCCAGATGCTCGAATCGATGATCACCAGCCCCACCCCGACCAGGGCCGAGGCCAGCGATGTCACCAATGCCATCTTCGACGGGACCGATGCCGTCATGCTCTCGGCGGAAACCGCCACCGGCAAATATCCCCTTGAAGCCATCCGCTTCCTGGTCAGCTGCGCCGAGATATCAGAGAATTCGCTTGATTACGAAAATATCCTGGCAGCCGGACTGCGCCACCGTCGACCGGTAGTGACCGACGCCATATCCTACGCTTGCTGCGCCACGGCGGCCGACCTTGAGGCCACCGCGATCATCACCGCTACCACCTCGGGCTCGACTGCCAGGATGGTGGCCCGCTACCGGCCCAGGACACCGATCATCGCCGTCAGTCCGGTCATGGAAACCATCCGCCAGCTCCAGCTCATCAGAGGTGTCGTGCCGCTGTATTGCGCCTCAGCCTCAACGATGGACGAGCAGCTTGATCGGGCCATCCATATCGCCACCCAGGCCCAGCTCATCACCAATGGCGACCTGGTGGTGATCACCGCCGGTATGCCCCTGCAGACCCCCGGCACCACCAATATGCTCAAGGTCCATACGGTGGCCGATATCTGTTTTGCCGGCCAGGGCATCGGCTCGGGCACCGCCCATGGACTGGTCAGAATTATCGAGACGGAGACCGATTGGCACGATCTGCCGGAAGAGGTCATTGTCGTCGTCTCCTCTACCAATCCCGGCATGCTGAAACACCTGGGCCGGGTCCAGGGTATTATCGCCGAGCAGCCCGGCCTGACCTCACACGCCGCCATCGTCGGACGGGAACTCGGTATTCCAGTGGTCTGCAACGTCCCCGAGGCCACCTCGCTCTTCGAGAACGGACAGCTGATCACGATCAACGGCACCACCGGCCATATCTGCTATGGCTCTTCCTGCTCATGAGCCGAAATCGGGTTATCGTCATCGGAGGTGGGGCAGCCGGTCTCATGGCAGCAGGTCAGGCCGCCGAGGCCGGCAAATCGGTCCTGCTCCTTGAAAAGATGGGCCAACCGGGTCGCAAGATCTGCATCACCGGCAAGGGTCGCTGCAATCTGACAAATATCGCTGAACCAACCGATTTCATCAATCATTTCGGCAGCAATGGCCGGTTTCTGCACCAGGCCTTTGCCCGTTTTTTCAGCCCCGAGCTCATGACCTTTTTCGAGGGACTCGGCCTGCCTCTGACCATAGAACGGGGTGGACGGGTTTTCCCCACCTGCGGCAAGGCCCCGGAAGTCCTGAAGGTCATGCTGAAATGGCTGGTGGGGCTTGGGGTTGAGATCCGCCGCCAGGCACCGGTGGGCTCGCTGCTGCTTGAGGAGGGTCGTATCAGGGGAGTAGTCTGCGGAGGAGAAAATATCGAGGGCGATAAAATCATTCTGGCGACAGGCGGGGCGTCCTATCCCCTAACCGGGTCAACCGGCGACGGGTACAGGCTGGCAAGGCAGGCAGGACACAGCATCGTGCCCATCCGGCCCTCCCTGGTCCCCCTGGAAACAGGAGGAGATTTGGCGGCAAGGATGGCCGGACTCAGCTTGAAAAACGTCGGAATCAGGTTGTTCATTAATGACAAGTGCCGGTTCCAGGGCTTTGG
>JAUYSF010000074.1 GCA_030696435.1 Desulfoprunum sp.
TTCGAAAATTAAGCGCAGCCATATAGTTGATATTGCGAGCATTGATTTTCGAAAATAACGCAGAGATGCGGAAAAGGGCATAATCCGACAGGTTCCTAGATGATTTTCTTGCCGAATAACGAGGCCAGCAGATTAACCGCGACCAGGGCCGTGCGGTTCTGGATGTCGAGGATCGGATTGATCTCCACGACATCGACGGAATGCAGCTTGCGGGTGTCGGCCACCATCTCCATGATGAGCTGTCCCTCCCTGTAGGTCAGGCCGCCCGGCGAAGGAGTCCCGACTCCCGGTGCCTCCAGGGGATCCATGACATCAAGGTCGAGGCTGACGTGAATCCTTGAGAGGTGGGCGAATTTCTCCAGGGCCTGTCGCACGATGAGGTGGATGCCAATCTCGTCTATCTCACGCATGGTGTAGACCGTGCAGCCCGACCCTTTTATCATCTCCTTTTCCTGCGGATCCAGATCCCGCATACCGATCATGACCACATGCTCGGGCTTCATCTTCGCCCCCGGTCTGCCGATATTAATCAGTTCCTTAGCCCCATGCCCGAGCAGGGTTGCCAGGGCCATGCCGTGGACATTCTGACTCATCGAGGTCTCGGGAGTGTTGAAATCGCCGTGGGCGTCAATCCACAATAGGCCAATCTCCTCGTCGTGGCTGACTCCGCTGACCGTGCCAATGGCGACGGAATGGTCGCCGCCGATAAAGATCGGTGTTTCACCCCGGTCAATGGCCGCCCTTGCCTGCTCGTAGGCGTTGCGGCAGCCCTTGCTGATCGGGATCAGGCGTTCGGCCAGGCTGGTCCCCGCCAAGGTGTCGTGGGCTGGGACGTCGAGATTGCCGCTGTCAAAAGTTTCGTAGCCGAGGCGCCGGAGTTTCTCGGCCAGGCCGGCATAGCGCACGGCGCTTGGTCCCATGTCGACTCCCCGGCGGTTCTGGCCGAGGTCCATCGGGATGCCGATTATGCGAACAGGCTTCAGTCTGGCGCTCATAGGTTCTTCAGATTATTCCAGAGGTTGACAATGAAGTCCTGCACGTTGGTGAGGATGGCCTGGGCCTGAGCCGATCCGCGGTTAGCCAGCTTGTCGGCGCTGAATTCCGACATGTCGACGATATAGAAAAAGACCGGCCGGACCGTACCGTCTTCCATGATCCGGTAGCTCGGGGTCATGTTGCCAAAAGCGATGGAGTGGAGTTGGGTGGCCATGGCGATGACCGTTGTCGCCTTCCTGGCGTGATCTCGCATCCGGTCCTGGGCGGTGTAAACATCGCCGATGATCTCCGGCAGGGGGCCGTCGTCACGGATGGAACCGGCCAGGACATAGGGGGTATTGCACGTCTCGCAGGCATGGATGATCCCGTTGGTGATCTGCAGCTCCTTCAGGGCCGCCTTGATGGAACCGACCCGGCGCACGGTGTTGAGGATATCGAGATGGTTGTAGTGGCCCATCGGTTGCAGTTCCTGGCTGTAGATATTCTGGCCGAGTCCGGTGCCGAAAACGGCTGCCTCGAGATCATGGGTGGCTAGGGCGTTGCCGGCCATCAGGGCGTGGCAGAAACCGGCCTGGATGAGACCCTGCATGGCCTGCCGACTGTCCTTGTCAAAGGCCACCGCCGGCCCGAGTACCCAGACGATATGGCCGTGGTGGCGATCATGTTCCATAATCCGGTACAGGTCGTCATAGGAACGGGAAAACGGCGTCTCCCGTGTGCCGCGGGAGCGGAAGGAGAACTTGTCGACGTTTTCAGTCTTGGGCGCGACGAAACATTTTTCATGCACCAGGATCCCTTCTTCGCCGTCCTCCGTGCGACCGACGACGACCAGATCTCCCCGGTGCAGACGCCTGGCCTCAATGACCTCAACGGTGGTGCCTTTCACCACCAGCACGGCGTCCATCCGGCTCTCCGGGGCCAGCGCCCAATCGCCCTGGGCGAGGCGGATATATTCCGGAAAGTTGGAGGTGGCATGAAAGCCCTCCGGGGCAATACCGTCGGCCGGGGCCGGGAGTAGCTTTGCGGGCGGGCTGTTGTGCAGGTTTGAAAGAGAAAAATCGGGCGGGCTGTAGGTGAGATTGAGCTGCATGGGCTGTCTCCTTGTTGAGGGAAAAAAATCTTTTTTAACTATAAAGGAGAACAGAGCGAAAGGCAAACATGGGGAATGGAATCGTAACTGTTCAGTTCGTTGGCATTGGGCTGGATAGTTAGGTGGAATCTTCTCTTGACCCGAAAGGGCATTCCCCCCTATACTGAAAATATCTCAAAGAAATTCCAGCGAATTTTCTCTTTCTCTATGAATAGATCTGCATATCTCACAACTGGTCTGGCCATCAAGGCCCTCTCTCTGCTCAGTAAGGCCGATGTCGCACTCCATGGCCAGGAAAACATCCCACAAGGCTCGACAATTTTTGTCGTTAACCACTTCACCCGGCTCGAGACCCTGCTTCTCCCCTATTATATCTATACGCTGACCGAGACGCCGGTCTGGTCACTGGCCGCCTCGGATCTTTTCAAAGGCGGGTTGGCCCGATTCTTCGATTTGGTGGGGGTGGTCTCGACCAAAGACCCTCAGCGGGATGAACTTATCGTGAGGACGCTTTTGACCGGCGAGGCCAACTGGATCATCTTCCCTGAGGGCAGTATGATCAAGACCAAGAAGATCATGGACCGGGGCCGCTATATGATCACCGACCCAAAAGGGATGCGGCAACCGCACACGGGGGCGGCCTCTCTGGCCCTGCGGGCGGAACTCTCTCGTCGGTATCTCCTGGCCCGGGCTGAGGTCTCGGAGGAGGGCTGCCGGGCCATGCTTGATTTTCTCGATATCGATTCGCTTGCCTCCATCCAGCAGGCCGGGACCTCCATAGTACCGGTCAATCTGACCTATTATCCCATCCGGGCCAGGGAGAATATCGCCTCAAACCTCGCCTCGCGCCTGGTGGGAGACCTTCCCGAGCGTCTGGTCGAGGAGATCATGACGGAAGGGACTATGCTGCTCTCGGGGGTTGATCTCGATATCCGTTTCGGCAAACCGATCGCCATGGATCGGTTCCTACGTGCCCCAATATTCCGAAAAGAACTCCAGAAACAGGATGCGACCCATTTTTTCACGTCACCCGCTGTACAGGCGCTGACGCGTAAGACGGCCCAGGATATCATGCAGCAGTATATGCATGATATCTACAGCATGACGACGGTCAATCACGAACATCTCTTCGTTTCCTTTCTCCGCCTCTATCCTTTTGCCAGGATCAAAGAAGCCGATCTGCGTCGGCGGGTGTTTTATGCGGCGACCCTTCTTGAAGATGGTGCCGGTGGCGGCTATAATCTTCACAAATCTCTCAGTTCGGATCAGGCTCATCTCGTCACGGACGATCGCTACCACAAGGTCGACAATTTTCTGCGCTGTGCCTTGGAAACCGGCGTTCTGCACAGAGAAGGGGCTGTTCTCGTGCAGGACAGATCAAAACTCTCGGGTCCGCTCAGTATGCATCGGGGACGGATAGACAATCCGCTCGAAATAGTTGCCAATGAGGTGGAGCCGCTCACCAGACTGCGTCGTCTACTGCTTTCGCTGGCCTGGCAGCCCAACATCCTGCTCCGAATCAATCTGGCCAGGTATCTTCTGAAAAAAGAGACAAAGAGGTATGTGTCCGATTGTCGAATCCATGCCCCCGAACGTCAGGGTAAAGGGAGTGGGAGGCCGTTTCTGCTGCCGTCCTGGCCCGGACGGCCCGGGGTGGTGCTGATCCACAGTTATCTGGCGGAACCGGAGGAGGTGCGGCTGTTGGCCCGTTTTCTCAACAGGAGAGGCTTGTGGGTCTATGCCCCCCGGCTTCCCGGCCACGGCACAAGTCCTGAAGATCTGGCCAAGAGGAGCCATCGGGAATGGCTGGAGGCGGTAGAAAGAGGTTTTGCTCTCCTGAGTTGCCTCTGTCCCAGGGTGGTTCTCGGCGGGGTCTCGGTCGGGGCCAGTCTGGCCTTTGATCTGGCCGCCAGAGTCAAAGAGGTTGCGGCGGTATTTGCGGTCTGTCCGCCCCTGCGACTCCAGGATTTTTCAAGCCGGTTCATGCCGACCGATGACGTTTGGGACAGGCTGCTGCGCAGGATGAAGAAAAGCAGCGATCAGCAGCAATTTCTGCAGTTTGCTTCGGATAATTCCCATATCAACTACAACCGCAACCCTATTTCCGGGATCAGAGAGGTGGGCCTACTGCTTGCAGGCTTAGAGGATAACGCCGCAGCCATCACCCAGCCGGTGCTGATCGTGCAGGCCGAAAACGATCCTGTTGTTAATCCCAAGGGTTCACAGCGGCTCTACTCCCTGCTCGGCAGCAAACAAAAAGAGTATAGCATGTTGCACTCCGACCGGCATATACTGGTCAACGGTGAGGGGGCAGGGCGGGTGTGCCATGCAATCTGGGAGTATCTGGCGGATATCCTTTGAGGGATCCTTTCATTCACTGGATCAACTAAAACACGACTGGTTTCAACGGATACAAGGCTTTCAAGAAGGAGAAAAAACATGCTGGCCGGATCATCAGAGCTCTTTTCCCCAGCCGGAGAGAATATTTTCCTCGGGCACTGTTCGATCTCACCCCTCTATCGAGGTGCGGCAGCGGCTATCCAGGGATTTGCCGAGGACATGGCGGCAGGTGGTGTGCGTTCGCTGCCGAGATATTTCGATGTGATACCACGACTGCATGAAAACGCAGCCGGACTGCTCAAAACCAGCCCTGAAAATATCTCTCTTGTCAACAATACCGCCGAGGCCCTGTGTCTGATTGCTAATGGTTACCCATTTCAGTCGGGCGATCAGGTCATCAGCTATGTCCATGAATATCCGAGCAACCATTACCCTTGGGTTCTGCAGGAAAGAAGAGGGGTGGAGCTCGTCCTCCTGACGGACAGCGACCCGCTGGGAACCCTGGCCGGTGTCGACAGGCCCAAAGGCTGGTCCATGGCGGAGCTGGCAGACCGGGTGACCGACCGTACCCGGATGATCGCCATCAGCCATGTCCAGTTTTCCTCGGGCTATGCCGCTGATCTGAAAGTCCTCGGAGATTTCTGCCGGGAGAGAGAGATTGACCTGATCATCGATTGCGCCCAAAGTCTTGGCTGTCTACCGGTGTACCCCGAAGAGTATAATATTGCGGCCCTGGCATCCTCCGGCTGGAAATGGCTGATGGGACCCTGGGCCAGCGCTCTGCTGTACACCAGAGAGGATTTGCGGGCAAGGCTTACGCCTACGATGGCTGGTCCGGGGCTGATGAAACAGGGGCTTGATTATCTCGATCATCGCTGGAATCCGCACACCGATGGCCGGATGTTTGAATATTCAACATTGGCCTGGGATCATGCCGCCGGTCTCAATGCGGTGTTGAGCGATGTTTTTGGCCGCTTCAGTCTTGAGGATATCAGGGCTGAGGTTTTTCGCCTGCAAGATATCTTTGTCGCTCATCTCGATCCGTCCCTGATCAGGCCCATTATCTTTGCCGATCAGCATCGATCCGGCATCATGTCGCTGATCGTTTCCGGTGACACCCGGAAGATCATGCAGCGCCTGGCGGAGCAGGGTGTGATAATGACAGGACCAGTCGGTTATCTGCGGCTAGCTCCTCATTTCTATCAGCAGGATGAACAGATGGTCCGGGCGGCAGGCCTTTTGAATACTGCTTGTTCGGTATAATAGCACAATGATCAATGGAGAGTGACTGATGACAAAGACAATCGTGATCACCGGGGCCACCTCGGGTTTTGGCAGGGCATGCGCCGGCATATTCGCCGAAAACGGCTGGCAGCTGGTCCTCTGTGGCAGAAGAAAAGACCGGCTGGAAGAACTGCGGCAGACACTGGGTGAGGTCGGGGTGCATGTCGCCTGTTTTGATGTCAGCAAAAGGGCAGAGGTCGAGGAGATGGTGGCGGAAATCCCGAAAAGATTTCAGGCGGTGGATATCCTCTTCAATAATGCCGGCCTGGCCCTCGGTCTCAATCCCGCCCAGAGTGCCGATCTGTTGGACTGGGAGACCATGGTCGACACCAATATCAAGGGGTTGTTCTATATGACCCGCCTGCTGCTGCCGGGGATGGTGGAGAGAGGCCGGGGCCATATCATTAACATGGGCTCGGTGGCCGGCAGCTGGCCTTATCCGGGCGGGAATGCCTACGGGGCGACCAAGGCCTTTGTCAGCCAGTTTTCCAATAACCTGCGCTGTGACCTGCATGGCACTGGGGTTCGAGTCACCAATATCGAGCCGGGTCTTGCCGAGACCGAATTTTCGGTGGTCAGGTTCGGCGGTGACAAGGCCAAGGCCGATGCGGTATATGCCGGAACAGACCCTTTGACCGCCATTGATATCGCCGAAATAGTCTTCTGGACGGCCAGTCGTCCGGCCCATGTCAATATTAACAGTCTTGAGGTCATGCCGGTCTGCCAGAGCTGGAACCCCTTTGCCATCCACCGCAGATGAGAATATGGGTGAGAGAAATGGATCTGCTGTACGATTACTGTTGCTATTGTCCCGAATAATTTAATAAAGATACAAGAATATCAAAGGAGTTGTTGGGTTGAAAAGTCTTGGCATACTCCGCAAACATACATTGAAAAACAGGAGAAGATAGAGATGAAACGATTCTGGCTGGCGGCTGTCCTTTGTATGATCTGCACTTTACCGGGTTTGGCCTTTGCAGGGGACAATCCGTGGGATAGGAAACTGCCCTTTGAGAGTGCAACCCTGCATTATGCCCTGAGTGGCACCCAGGCGGGCACTGAAGACAAATATATCAGAGATTATGGCCGGGAAATGGCCACCTATCGTAAGGCGACAACCGTCATGATGGGAATGAAAATGATAAATGATACCATAGAAATACAAGATTCGAATTGGATGTATTCTTATGATATGAAAGAGAAAACCGGCACCAAGATGACCAATCCCCAGAAGTTCATGATTGAGGAGTACAACAAGCTCACAGCTGCTGAAAAGAAACAGGTACAGAAAAATGCCGAGGCAATGGGCACCAGCGTCATGAAGGGGATGAACGGCAAGATGGAGCAGAATGTTACCAAGATTCTGGGCTACAGTTGTGACAGGACCTCGGTCATGGGCAGCACGATCTATATGCTCCACGGCTCCCCCATTCCGCTCAAGACCGAGACGAATATGGCGGGAATGAAGATGGCAAGCGTTGCGACCTCGTTCAAGGAAGGGGAGGCGGAGGCACGGTTTTTTGAGCATCCAGCCGGTATCGAGGCCGTGTACAATCAGGAGTCCGACGAGATGTCCAAAAATATGGCCGTGCAGATGATGACCATGCTCAAGGACCCCGATGCGGCAAAGAAGATGTCCGAGAGTCATTCGGCAGAATCAGGCCAAGGCGGTGGAGCCCAGGACAACAAAAAGATGATGGATCAGGCGGGGCAGATGATGAAAGGAATTCTCGGCAATTGATTCTGCTTTGCCATCATGGGCCTTGGCGGTGTTTTCCTGCGGCATCGTCAGGTGAAAAAAAGATTGACACCGTCTACCTTGCTGGCTATATTGTCGGCCTACGATATTCCAGCGTCAACCTCCGGGAGGCGTTGAATTCGCATAATCCTCGGTAGCTCAGCTGGTAGAGCAGGTGGCTGTTAACCACCTTGTCGGCGGTTCGATTACGTCCCGGGGAGCCAGTTTTTCCAGGCCCGATTTTTATAATCGGGCCTTTCTTTTGAGAGTCGGGGCGTAGCGCAGCCTGGTTAGCGCGCCTGCCTTGGGAGCAGGAGGTCGTAGGTTCGAATCCTACCGCCCCGACCATTAATATCAAGGGGTTACGGTATTTCCGTAACCCCTTTTTTTATGTCAAAATTTTTCGGGGTACAAAATGAGGTACAAAATCGACGTCGCTTGCTGATTGCAGTAATCGTGTTAATCCATTGGCTAAATGGGCCTGTCAACTTTATACGCTTGGATTAAGTTGCAAGGATATCGCTATTGCAATATTCGAATACCAAACCCAGTGTATATTGTATTTTCGCGTCAACTCAATCCGGCACTGATCATTCAACCATAGCCTTAACCAAGGCGTCCTGAGCATCAGAATAAAACTGAATATTGATCTTGGTTGCCATATCGTCTGAAAGGTCAAACAGCTGTTTACGGACCGATACCGGCATAAGGACAGTTTCAGCACCTTTCTCTACAGCAAGCTCAATAGCAGTCACAGCGTTATTGAGAGCATCTATGGAACCACCCAGGTTAATGGCACCCAGAAGAATCAGGCCACCCCGCAAGCTCCTTTCCAAAAGCCCGCTGGACAGGGCTATCATAACCGGCAGGCTGATTCCGGCGCCGCTCTTGTCGTTGTCCATGGCTCGAAGCTGGATGGAGAATTCATGTCCTCTGGGGTCACGGTCCCCCACCAGCTCTTTTGCCCTTGTGTACAGGTTCTGCTCAGCATAGCGGACACTTTCCCGAAATGCAGGTGGAACTGGGTGATTCAGAATTTTTACACCGTTTCCGGGGCCTACTGTCACCTCAACTCGGTACAAACTGGGGCCGGCGTCTGCGCTCCCCGGACTGACAGCCCATACCTGCCCAGGCGGCAGAGGGTCAGTATCAATCTGGTTTTCGCTGTGCAATTCCGGGGTGGCAACAAATTGCTCGACACCGTTCTCGCCAATCGTATAGCTGAAATGGGTATTCCTGAATTCGGTCTTTAAACACTTTTTTTGTTGTTCTTTCACCCGCCGCCGGCATTCCAGAGCGAGCCGGACAAGTCCTTCCAACTCCTCATCGGGTATCGGCATTTCCGGATCAGGAAAGAGGAGCTTAATCAAGCCGCTCACTGTCTTATTGACAGCAGTCAAATCCCGGCCAGACAAAGCCCCGCCAAAGACCACCCTCCCTTGGAGGACTGCAACCCGACTGCCATTACGCAGTTGATTCCAGCATTCCGATAAAAAATCACTTACCAGGCCAAAATGGTCGGTGAAATGTTCGTTGGGATTGAGTTTGGGAAAGTCCCAACCAGGAAGATAGGCGTGCAGGCGGTCCATGAAGGCTGTGTCGTTTCGCATCTCCTGCGGCAGTGGAGAGAGAAGGTGGCCGACGCGCTGCTGCTGGTCGATATCCATATCAAAATTACCCACCATGACTATGCCGCCGGAAGCTCGGATGGAATCCTTCCCCCTGGAAAATTCACCAGATTCCATATACCCCTTCAGAATATTCACGCCGTCCTTCTGGTCAAAAGACACACCCGAGATTTCATCAAAGCAGACCACGTCATACTGGCAGACAAGCCCTCGCTGCCCGTTCTGATTATTGACAAACATCTTGGCAACTGTGGCCTTGCCTCCCGAGATCAGATGAGCATAGGGGGAGATCTGTTGGAAGAGATGACTCTTGCCTGTTCCCCTGGGGCCAAGTTCAACCAGATTGTA
>JAUYSF010000470.1 GCA_030696435.1 Desulfoprunum sp.
AAACTGATACTGAATGTTGCGCCCATTGCTCGTGACGGTCAGACCATCGGTGCAATCTGCAGCTTTCAGGAACTCAGCAGTTTTGAGACCTCCGCCAGGAAACTCGATTCCTATAAAACCCTGAATCGTCAGCTCGAAACAATCTTCAATGCCTCCTCGGACGGCATCTGGGTCTGCGACGGTCAGGGAACGGTGATCAGCATCAATCGGGCCTCGGAGCTGCTCAACGGTATCAAAAAAAAGGATGTGATCGGCAGAAACATCAACGATCTGGTGGAACACAAGGTCTTTGATCAATCCGTCACCACCAAGGTCATGGCCAGCGGTCGGCGGCAGACTGTCATGCAGCATGTGGCCAAGACAGACCGCTATCTCCTCGCCACCGGCACCCCGTCGATTGACAGCAACGGCAATATCGCTCTTATCGTGGTCAACGAACGGGATATGACCGAGCTGAATATCCTGCAGGAACAGTTTGAGCAGAGCCAGAAGATCGGTGAAAAATTCAAGTCCGAACTCTCGGAGTTGACTCTCATGGAGCTTAAGCGCAATGAAATCATCGCCGAGAGCAACAAGATGCGCCATGTCCTGCAGACCTCGCTCAAGCTCGCCCATATCGGCGCGTCGAATATCCTTATCCTGGGCGAATCCGGGGTCGGCAAGGGGCTTCTCGCAAAACTGATCCATCAGAACAGCGCCCGGCATGACAACCCGTTTGTGGAAATCAACTGTGCCGCCCTGCCGGAGAATCTGCTTGAGGCCGAACTCTTCGGCTATGAGAAAGGGGCCTTCACCGGGGCCAGCGATAAGGGCAAGGTCGGGCTCTTTGAACTGGCCCAGGGCGGGACCCTTTTTCTTGATGAGATCGGCGATATGCCCCTGCCTCTGCAGGTGAAATTGCTCAAGTATCTCGATGATAAGATGATAAGGCGCATCGGCGGAACCCAGTCGATCCAGGTCGATTGCTCGACTATCGCCGCTACCAACCAGAATCTGCACAGTCTGGTGCAGGCCAAACAGTTCCGGGAAGATCTCTATTACCGTTTAAAGAATTTCACCCTTGAGATCCCGCCGCTGCGCCAGCGGCCCGAGGATATCGCCGGTCTGGTCCGTTTTTACCTGCAGAGTTTCAACCAGAAGTACAATTGCAGCAGGACCATTCATTCGCGCGCTATGGCGCTTCTCGGTCGCTACGCCTTTCCCGGTAATGTCCGCGAGCTCAAAAATATCCTCGAAAATGCCGTGGTCATGAGTCCGAGCGACCAGATTGATGAGTATATTCAGATCAGTATTGAGGCTGGGCCGGAGGCTATACCGGCGCCCGTGATCCTGCCGGCCGTCGGAAATACACTGGATCTTGCCCGGCAGTTGGAAACGGCGGAAAAGGCAATCCTGCTTGAGGCCCGGAGGCAGTGCCGCACCACCAGGGAGATGGCCCGGCTGTTGGGGGTCAGCCAGCCCTCGGTGGTTAGAAAGCTGCGGAAGCATGCCATTTTCGCGGAATTGATTCAATAATGAATCATGCAGCCGCCTGTTGTACTCTCGCTTTTTGTCCTACCGCCTGAAATCGCTCCCAGCTGATTTTGCCCGCTATCCTTCTTCCGGCAAGGGAATTCTCCTTGTACCTGCTATCATTTTTTCCCGCGTCATTTTTTTCTTGCAGTTCTAAATTGTTTGATCTAGAAATTGATCAACGTAAGTTGCTGGAAAATATTAATTATTTTAATTTTGATTCAATTATAAATCAATTAGTGCGCCGCAATATAACCGGCCATTACTTGTAATGACCTGAAATTTCAGTATATTGATAATAGTAGGTGGTGATGGCCTGTCTTTTGCTAGTAATGAGACAACAGTATATAAACTCTTTCGGCAGACCAGGCCGGATATGGCAAAAATAAAAATAATCAATGAAGGAAAAGTCATGGAAAATCTGCAGACCAATGCCGCGTTGCACGAACTGCGCAACACGGTAATCGCCAAAGGCAACGTCAGCGGCACGGACCGCTATATCTCACATGGCAAGGGCGCTGTCCTGGTCGATGTCGAAGGGCAGGAATATCTTGATTTCGGCGGCGGTATCGCGGTGATGAATGTTGGCCATTCCCATCCCAAGGTGGTTAAGGCGATCAAGGACCAGGCGGAAAAATTCACCCATACCTGTTTCATGGTCACTCCCTACGAGTCGCCGGTCAAGCTCGCCCAGAAACTTTGTGCTGCTGTGCCCGGTACCTCTGAGAAACACGTGATGTTTGCCAACAGTGGTGCCGAGGCGGTCGAGAATGCCATCAAAATCGCCCGCTACTACACCAAAAAAACGGCCATCATCGCCTTTGAAAACGCCTTCCACGGCCGCACCCTGATGACCATGACCCTGACCTCGAAGGTCAAACCCTATAAGCTCGGCATGGGTCCCTTCGCCCCGGAAGTCTACCGGATGCCCTACGCCTACTGCTATCGCTGCCCCTATAATCTCACCTATCCCGAGTGCGGTGCCTCCTGTGCCGACCAGTTGGAGAATTTCTTCATCAATAATGTCGCAGCCGAGCAGACCGCGGCGATCATCGTCGAGCCGGTGCAGGGCGAAGGCGGCTTCATGGCCCCGCCTAAAGAGTTCTACACCAAGCTGAAGGCGATCTGTGAGAAGAACAACATCCTTTTTATTGCCGATGAGGTCCAGAGCGGCATGGGCCGGACCGGCGAGATGTTCGCCATGGAGCACTATGGCATCGAGGCTGATCTCACCACCACCGCGAAAAGTCTGGCAGCCGGTATGCCGCTGAGCGCCGTGGTCGGCAAGAAAGAGATTATGGATTCGGTACATCCCTCCGGCATCGGTGGCACCTATGCCGGCAACCCGCTGGCCTGTGAGGCGGCCCTGGCCGTCTTTGATATCTTTGAGACCGAAAACCTGCTTGAGAAAAGTAGAAAACTTGGGGCGACGCTGCGCGCTACCTTGAATCGCTTCCAGGAGAAATTCAGCCTGATTGGTGATGTCCGCGGTATCGGACCGATGATCGCCATGGAGCTGGTGAAAGATCGTGGCACGAAAGTCCCGGCTAGTGATGAGGCCAAGGCCCTGGTCAAGTACTGTCTCAGCAAGAATCTCATTCTGCTGGCCTGTGGCCCTTACGGCAATGTCATCCGTTTCCTGATGCCGCTGGTCATTACCGATGAGCAACTCGAGAAGGGCTTGGCGATTGTCGAAGAAGGTCTGGCCACTATTGGCAAATAATTCATGCAGTATGTGCTAACGCCTCCCGAGTCTGTCGAGTAGTTGGCAAACTCCGGAGGCGATGTGTGCGGTCGCCCGAGGCAGGAGAGGGCGTTTTGTATCCCTTTATCTGATGCAAAAAGGAAGAGTCTATGTTCGGCTACTATAATCGTATTCTCACCGTCGATCTGAGTCGCAAGCAGTTCATCATAGAAGAACTGTCGGATGCCCTCCTTTCCGAATGCCAGGGCGGCAAAGGCATCGCCACCCGCCTGCTGCTTGACCGCAATCCCGTCGGCGTTGATCCGCTGGCCCCGGAAAACCATCTCATAGTTGCCACCGGCCCCTTTTGCGGCGGTACCCTCTGGGGCGGCAGCCGTTATGGGGTTTATACCAAATCCCCCCTCACCGGACTCTACGCCGAATCTTATTCCGGCGGTAAGGTGCCGGAATCGATCGATTCCACCGGTTTTGACGCCGTCATCTTTGTCGGCCGGGCCGATCGCCCGACTGTGGTCTCCGTCTCGCCAACCGGTGCTGAATTCCATGATGCCGGCGATCTCTGGGGTATGGACAGCATTGCCACAGAAGAGGAAGTCGTCAAACGATTCGGCCACCATAGGGAAGGCTTTCGCAAGGCCGGAGCGATCACCATCGGTCCCGCCGGCGAGAAGATGGTCCGTTTCGCCCTGATCGCCAATGATAAATGGCGCTGTGCCGGTCGTACCGGAGTAGGCGCCGTTCTCGGTTCCAAACAGATCAAGGCGGTGGTCTTTCAGGGTGACCGCAAGCGACAGTATGCCGATCCGGTCGGCGTTGCCGAATACGCCAAGGCCTTTTCTCAGGCCAACATGCAACATCCCGGCGTCAAGGCTTACCGGGCCATGGGCACCACCATGATGGTAGCCCTGATGAATACCGCCGGGGCCTTCCCCGCCAAATATTGGAATCAGGGAAACTGCGTGCACTGGGAAAAAATCAGCGGCGAGACCTATCATGCCGAGCACGAGGTTAAACCGCATGCCTGCGCCAAGTGCTTCATGGCCTGCGGTCGCATGGCCAAGATCAGCAAGGGTCGGCATAAGGATCTGAAGCTCGAGGGACCGGAATATGAGACCATCTATTCCTTCGGTGGCCTGTGCATGGTCGAGGATATGGCCGAGATCGCCCATCTCAACGATCTCTGCGACCGTCTCGGCATGGACACCATCACCGCCGGCAATCTCTGTGCCCTGGCCATGGAGGCCCGCGAGCTCGGTCGGATCGATTATGACATCAGCTACGGCGATGTCGATGCCATTGCCGAGCTTCTGCAGAAAATCGCCGCTCGCGAGGGCATCGGCGCCATCCTGGCCGACGGCATCCGGGCCGCTGCCGCGCACTGGGGTGTGGAAGATCTGGCCATCCATGTCAAGGGCCTGGAACCGGCCGGTTACGACCCCCGAGCCCTCAAGGGTATGGGTCTGACCTTTGCCACCTCGCCGCGCGGTGCCTGCCATCTGCGGACCACCTTCTATAAACCGGAGTTGTCAGGGCTCATTCCGCCGGCCCAGATCGAAGGCAAGGCCGAGATGCTGGTCGATTATGAGAATCGCCTGAACATCTTCGATACCCTGGTGCTCTGCCGTTTCTACCGCGATCTCTACCCTTGGGATGAGCTGGTGAAAATCCTGCCCATGGTGACCGGCGTGGCGGTGACCAAGGAAAGCCTGACGGCAATCGCCGCCCATATCGCCACGATGACCCGTCACTTCAATCTGCAGGAAGGCCTCCAGCCCCAGGACGACCGGCTGCCCGCCCGCATACACAAGCAAGCCCTTCCCGACGGCAAGTCACTTACCGCCGAGGAAATGGAATATATGTTGAACGATTATTATCGCCTGAGAGGTTGGGATGCACAGGGCATCCCACCGGAAAACTGATTCGCAGTTTCTGCACCCCACGTCAAGGATCGTTTTTAAGAATCTGGAACACCAAAGGAGAATGTTATGAGCAGCATCCAGTTTGTAACTGACAGAGACCCGAACGAACGGGAATTCCATCAGGCGGTAAGTGAAGTTATGGAGTCTATTCGGCCTGTTCTGGAGAAGAACGCACACTACCGCCGCGAGGCGATCCTTGAGAGAATAGTTGAGCCGGAACGGGTCATCATCTTCCGGGTGGCCTGGATCGATGATCAGGGTCAGGTTCGCGTCAACCGCGGTTTTCGTATCCAGATGAGCAGCGCCATCGGTCCCTACAAAGGCGGGCTGCGTTTCCATCCCTCGGTCAACCTGAGCATCCTCAAGTTCCTGGCCTTCGAGCAGGTCTTCAAGAATGCCCTGACCTCACTGCCCATGGGCGGCGGCAAGGGCGGTTCGGACTTTGACCCCAAGGGCAAGTCGGACAACGAGGTGATGCGCTTCTGCCAGAGCTTCATGACCGAGCTGTTTCGCTATATCGGCCCCAACACCGACGTGCCCGCCGGCGATATCTGCGTTGGCGCCCGGGAAATCGGCTATCTCTTTGGTATGTATAAAAAACTGGCGCAAGAGTTCACCGGCGTGCTCACCGGCAAGAGCCTGAACTGGGGCGGCAGTCTCATCCGGCCTGAGGCCACCGGCTACGGCAGCACCTACTTCGCCGCCGAGATGCTGGCCACCCGCAATGAGACCCTGGAAGGCAAGACTTGCCTGGTCTCCGGCTCCGGCAATGTCGCCCAGTACACCATCGAGAAACTGATCGAGATGGGGGCCAAACCGGTCACCTTCTCCGATTCGTCGGGCTATGTTTATGATCCGGCCGGTATCGATCGGGGCAAGCTCGATTTCATCATGAAACTGAAAAATATCCAGCGTGGCCGGGTGCACCAGTATGTCGAGCAGTATCCCGATGCCACCTTTACCGCCATCGATCCGGAACTTGATCATAATCCCCTGTGGAATCATAAGGCGGCCTGTGCCTTCCCGAGCGCCACCCAGAATGAGGTCAACGAGAAAGACGCCCAGAATCTGGTCAATAACGGTATCTATCTGGTCTCGGAAGGGGCCAACATGCCGACCACCCCGGATGGCGTCAACATCTTCCTCGATCACAAGATCCTCTACGGACCGGGCAAGGCGGCCAACGCCGGTGGCGTTTCAGTGTCGGGTCTTGAGATGTCGCAAAACAGCATGCGGCTCAACTGGCCGCGTGAGGAAGTGGACAAACGCTTGAAGGGTATCATGAAGAATATCCACAAGATGTGTATGGAAACCGCCGCGCAGTACGGCACTCCCGGCAACTATGTGGCGGGTGCCAATATCGCCGGTTTTGTCAAGGTCGTCGATTCGATGATCGATCAGGGCGTGGTTTAAAAGAGCAGGGCGTCATGCTGCCATGTATCGCAGCATGACGTCGGGTTTGGAAATGTCGGTACGTCGCTGGACTACCGGCAATGAGAAAAAATAGAAATGAGGTTATCATGCGCTTACAGGCGTTAAAGCACAAGGTCTTGAGGCTGTTGGCAGAAAATGCGACCAACAACACCTCCCCCCAGGTTATGGATAGCGATACCATCGCCAGCATGCTGGATATCAGCCTGCCCGAAACAAAACAACTGCTCAAGGCCCTGCATGCCTCGGGCGTGATCATCAGTAATATGGAAGGGCAGTATTCACTGATCACCCAGGAAGGGATTCAGTGGCTCAACCAGATGACCTTTACCGCCCACAGCGCCCAGGTGCAACCTCAGCATTAGATCTTTCCTCAGATCTTGGCCCCCTGCACAGAAGCCAGACTGTGCGGGGTGGCTGTCATGTCAACTTTCTTACGGAGAGCAGCTTTGATGGAGTTGTATTTTCTGACTGAAGCTGTGAAATCATCGTTGAACACGAGTTTTATTCAAAGGCCTTGTCATAATTTTGCCAGGACACTGTACCTTCTCTAATCGGTTCCATCGTCTGCAAGAGAGATTTCCCCGGTTACCCGATTCGCTGCCCATTTCAGACCTTCATTTGCTTCTTTACAGATTTAATGAAGCGTCCGAATGCTCTATCCTTCTTCCGTTTGTCCAGGTACGACAGCTCATGGTACTCTGGTGTGGTTCAACACCCCCATCTGCCGCCATCACCAAGTACCGCTCCATTCTCCGGACGTTGAAGTCAAAGTGGCACGACTGGACAATGAAAGCGACGTCAATGTTGGCCGCAATCATCTGCAAGTCCACCTTTTCACCGGCGGATTTGCGGCGTAGAAAGGTCTTTCTCGGCAACACCTCGTGGATAATTGCTGCCGTGTCGTTGTGCGGTGAGGATATCACTGACACGAAAAGTTGAAATAACGGATGCGATAAAGAACCGGTATTCTGCAGGACTGGAGTTGTATGGTAACTGTGAATCCTTGCAAGGAAAAGAAGTGGTTTTTTCCTTAACGGGGAATATTATTCCTTGACAAGGGGCCTTTTAATGGGTGACCCCATTATTACTAATAACCTACCGC